>JAZUFP010000334.1:0-14517 GCA_045640765.1 Acutalibacteraceae bacterium | reverse complement strand
GCCGAGATCAATTTCCGTCCCGTTCAGAAAAACGGTGTTACCGTCCGTCTGTATCCGTCTGTAATCAACTTTCGGCAGGGCGGTTTTCAGGTCTTTTTCGGTCGGGATGATCCCTTTTTCAAAATCCCACAAACGGCTGACCGGACAGATGGTGATGTCGAATTTTCCGTCGGTCAGTTTACCGTAATAAAGACTGCGTTCCAAAACGGCTTTCACATCGTCCGAAACGGTCAGTTTTTCACCCCGGTTCAGGCGTGAGACCGTGCTGTTTTCCACCGTTCTGCTGAATTCGTTTTCGTACGCCGCGCAGGTGTCGAAAGCCGCCGGGAGCAATTCTTTGTCCCCGTCTGCCGACAGGGTCAGAAAGGTATCCAGCAGAAAGCGTGTTTCGGTATTTTCCAAATCCTCGGTGCAGCCGCAGGGGAGGATCAGGACAAAGGTCAGAAGTGCTGCGAAAAATTTTTTCATAAAAATATTATAACATACTCTTTCTTTTTTTGTAAAGATATGTTACAATAATTTTTAATGAATTGCCCGAAGGGGGCTAACGGAATGTTAAAAAAGGGCGACTTTGCGGTTTTCGCGGTTGTCGCGGCGGCAATTCTGCTGTCGTTCGGCATCTGGCTTCTGCCGGCAGCGGCGGGACGCACCGTAACGGTACGGGAACGGAACAAGGTCGTGTATTCCGCCCCGCTGGCAAAGAACGCCACGGTAAAACTGAACGGGAATACCGTTGTGGTAAAAGACGGAAAGGCGTATGTGGAATGGGCAAACTGCCGGAATCAGATCTGCGTTCACCACGCGCCGATCAGTCGGGCGGGGGATACCGTTCTGTGCCTGCCGCATCAGGTGTCGGTCACCGTGGAATGATTCGGATGTAAGGAGTTTTAGTATGGAATGGACCGAAATTACGATCGACGTGCCCAGCGCGCAAACCGATGACGCCGCGGCGATCGCCAACCTTTCGGTGCCTTACGGCATTTATATCGAGGATTATTCGGACCTTGAAACCAACGCGTGGGAAATCGCTCACATTGATCTGATCGACGAGGATCTGGTGGCCAAGGACCGTACCAAATCCATCATTCATATTTATGTTTCGGAAAGTGATAACGCCGCCGAAGCGGTCGCGTTTCTCAAAGAACGGCTGATCGCCGCCGGGATCGCCGCCACGGTCAATTCTTTCGGTGTCAATGATAACGACTGGAACGAAAACTGGAAAAAGTATTTCAAGTCTTTCGAGGTCGGGGATCGCCTGGCGGTCTGTCCCAGTTGGGAAACCTATGAAAATACCGAAAACCGCACCGTACTGCAAATCGATCCGGGTGCCGCGTTCGGTACGGGAACGCACGCAACGACCTCGCTGTGCATGGAAATACTGGATGAGATCGTCCGCCCGGACGATACCGTGCTGGATATCGGCTGCGGCAGCGGCATTCTCGGGATCGCCGCCGTTCTGCTGGGCGCGCAAAGCGCGGTCGGAGTGGATATCGACGCGCAGTCGGTCAAAACCGCGCGCGAAAACGCCGAAATCAACGGCATCGCCCCTAAAACCGATTTCCGTGTCGGTGATCTGGCACAGCAGGTTTCGGGACAGTATAATATCATTTGCGCCAATATTGTGGCGGATGTTATTCTGCGGCTGTTTGAAAACGTTGCCGATTATATGAAACCCGACGCGGAACTGATCGTTTCGGGCATTATTGATCTGCGCGCCGCGGAAATCGAAGCCGCCGCCAAACAACACGGGTTTACGATCCTGCAAAAGCGCACACGGGAAAACTGGTGTGCTTACCGCCTGCAAATCGCGGTAAAAGGGTAATGATACGACGGAGGAACATTTATGCTTGAATTTGAACAGTTGAAACAGCGCCTGTACGCGTCGGAAAGCGAGGTCAAGGACCTGCGTGACGCGGTCGGATACGACGTGCTGAAACGGGAGATCGAAGAACTGGAAGCCAAGGCGTCCGCTCCCGATTTCTGGGACGATATGGAAAAGTCCCAGGCGGTACTGAAAAAGACCGGCCGATTGAAAAACAAGGTCGAACAGTACGATACCATCCGCACCGGTTTTGACGATCTGGACGTGCTGATCGAAATGGCGGACGAGGAGGGCGACCTGTCGCTGGTCGAGGAGATCACCGCCGGGATCGAGGAACTCGAAAAGAATGTCGCGGCGTTGCGCCTGCAAACCCTGCTGACCGGGGAATATGACGAAAACAACGCCATTCTGACTTTCCATGCCGGCGCCGGCGGGACCGAGGCGATGGACTGGGCACAGATGCTGGTCCGTATGTATATCCGCTGGGGCGAGCGGCATGATTTCAAGGTCAAAATGCTGGACTTTCTGGATGGCGATGAAGCCGGACTGAAAAGCGCTACGCTGTTGGTCGAAGGAACAAATGCCTACGGCTATATGAAAAGTGAATCGGGCGTTCACCGCCTGGTGCGTGTGTCGCCGTTTGACGCTTCGGGCAGACGTCACACTTCTTTCGCTTCGCTGGAAGTCATGCCCGAAATCAGTAATGATATTAACGTGGAAGTCCGCGAAGAAGATATTAAAATGGACGTTTACCGCGCTTCCGGCGCGGGCGGTCAGAAGGTCAATAAAACCTCGTCCGCTGTCCGTCTGACCCATATTCCGACCGGTATCGTCGTGGCGTGCCAGGTCGAACGCAGTCAGACCCAGAACCGCGAGCAGGCCATGCTGATGCTGAAATCCAAACTGTTGGAGATCAAGGAACGCGAACATCTTGAAAAGATCGAGGATATCAAGGGCGTACAGAAAGAGATCGCCTGGGGTTCGCAGATCCGTTCTTATGTTTTCATGCCGTATACGATGGCGAAAGATCACCGTACCGGCTTTGAAATGGGCAATATCAACGCCGTAATGGACGGGGATATTGACGGGTTTATCAATGAATATCTGAAAGCGGCATCCAAAGGCACGCTTTCCAATGAAGTGGCATCGGATGACTGATGACCGAAAGCAGGAGGAAAAAACACATGAAACAGATGAAAAAAATTATTGCACTGGCACTGTGCGCCATGTTATTGTTCGCCTTTGCCGGATGCGGTAAAAAAGCGGAAAAAGCCGGAAAGAATAACGGCAAACCGGTTTTGGATTCCACCGAACTTTTCAAAGATGTGGATCTGTCCAAAGACGTGACGCTGGGCGATGTCAAACTGGAAATTGACCCCAACGTCGTTGAAAACGGTGACGTTGCAAATATTGATTACTGCGGTAAAAAAGACGGTGTCGCGTTTGACGGCGGCACAGCGCAAGGTTTTGATCTGACCATCGGTTCCGGACAGTTTATTCCGGGATTTGAAGACGGCCTGGTCGGTAAAAAAGTCGGTGAAACGGTCGATCTTGACCTGACGTTCCCCGAAAATTACGGTTCCGAAGAGCTGGCAGGTGCCAAAGTTGTCTTTACCGTTACGGTCAATTCACTGCAAAAAGGGCTGGTCGCCAAAGTGGTTGACGCGGCCAAGATCAACAATTATCCGACCGGGGATAACGTGGACGTTACCAGTGCCATGGTCGTGCTGAACGCCATGTATAAATCAACACAGGGCGCTTCGCTGGAAGACCTGCTTGCCGCCAACGGGCAAAAACTGAACGATTTTGTGGCTGCCGCCAAGCAGCAGCAGGAGAACGCGATTCCGGAACTGCTGAAACAAGCCAAAAATGAAACCGCTCTTTGGAGCGCAGTCGACCGTATGCTGGTCTGCTATACCTATTTCCAGAAAAACGGCCTTTCTTATGACGCCGCGGCGTTAAAGGACCTGACCGGATACGAACGCTATTATAAGGAAGCCACATTGGTCGAGGAAGCCGTTACAAAGTATCTGGAAAAAACAGCGGAGAAAAAATAATGCGTGACGATAACGTTTTATTCCGTTCGGTCGAAAGTTTTACCGAAGAGGAATACCGTGCGGAATATCGCCGTCAGCCCAAGGAAATGAAAGACCGGTTGGATTCGCTGGTCGAATTGAAACGGTATCAGTCTCTTGCCGGCAGGATCCTTTTGCGTGAACTGATGTACGAGCGGTTCGGAAAAAAAGATTTTGAACTGCGTTATAATCAGCACGGTCAACCGTTGCTTAAAAACGCCTATTGCAGTATTTCGCATTCGGATTTCTGGGTCGCCTGCACTGTTTCCGAACGTCCGGTGGGTCTGGATATCGAGCGGATCCGCAAACTGAATTTCGTTTATGACTGTCCGGTTTTCACCCCGCAGGAGGAACAGTACGTCCGGGCAGGGGGCGACCCCGACGAGCGTTTTCTGTTCGTCTGGACCCGTAAAGAGGCCTACGCCAAACGGGAAGGCGTACCGCTGACCGCGGTGGCACGGGAAACGGTTCTGGATAATACCGTATGGGCATCGTTCCGCACGATGAAGACAAAGGATTATATCATTTCCACCTGCCGTCCGTGGGATTACGCGTACTCAAAAACACCGGAATTATCGGAAGAAAACGGGATTTTGAAATAAATTTTGCTTTTTTTCAAAAAAATGCTTGCATTCCGGCGAATTTTCTGTTATGATAACTGTTGCTATTTGATTTATTGCTTGTAAGGAGGTGCAGTTCATGGCTAAATGTGAAATCTGCAACAAAGAAATTGCTTTCGGCATCAAAGTGTCCCACTCTCACCGTCGTTCCAATCGTACCTGGAAACCGAACGTGAAAAGAGTTAAGGCGATCGTAAACGGTTCTCCCCGTCGTATCTATGCCTGCACCCGTTGTCTGCGTTCGGGCAAAGTCACCCGCGCACTGTAATTTTTTTGTAGAACAAATCCCGGGCACGGTGCTATACCGTGCCCGGGAATTTTTTATCGGAAGGGAAATCTATGATCAGGGCGATTTTATTTGATCTGGACGGTACGCTGGCAAATTCGCTGGAAGATCTTGCGAATGCCGCCAATTACGCCATCGGCACTTTCGGGTTCGACGCGCATCCGGTTTCGGCTTACCGCTTTTTTGCCGGGAACGGCATTCCGAAAATGATTGAACGCGCTTTGCCGGAATCGCACCGTGACGCCGAAACGGTGGAAAAGTGCCGCGCGGTATTCATGGCCCGTTACGAGGCGCATTACGCCGACTGTACCTGTGGTTATGACGGTGTCGCCGCGCTGTTGGACGAACTGAAACAGCGGAATATCCGGTTGGCTGTCGTAACGAACAAGGCGCAGGAAATGGCGCAGAAAGTCGTTACAAAACTGTACGGTGACCGTTTTGATCTGATCGTCGGCAAGCGGGAGGAGTTTCCTTCAAAACCCGATCCCGCCGCCGCGCTTTTCGCGATGCGTGAACTGGGCGTATCGCCGGAAACGTGTCTGTTTGTCGGGGATTCCGGCATTGATATCAAAACCGGCGTCAACAGCGGTGCCGTACCGATCGGGGTGACCTGGGGATTTCGCCCGGTCGACGAACTGAAAGAAAACGGCGCGCGGTTTATCATCGACCGCCCGCGGGAACTGTTGCCTTTGTTGGAGGATTTTTTATGAAACGTTACGGTGCCGTAAAGGCGGCGTGTTATACCGGATATGTCGTTCAGGCGATCATCAATAATTTTCTGCCGATCCTTTTTGTGATCCTGCAAGGCAGTTACGGACTGTCTTATGAGCAACTCGGTCGGTTGATTTTTGTAAACTTCATCACCCAACTGGTCGCCGATATCAGCGCGTCGTTCATCGTGCGCGGTGTTGGTTACCGCGGTGCCGCGATCCTCAGCCACGCGCTGGCAACGACCGGATTGGTCACCATGTGTGTGTGTTCCAATCTGTTCCCGGGGAATTATGCCGTTTTGATGCTTTCGATCATGATCTACGCGTTCGGCAGCGGATTGATCGAGGTGATCATCAGTCCGATGGTCGAACTGCTTCCCAGTAATAATAAGGCGACCAGTATGGCGTTTCTGCATTCGTTTTACTGCTGGGGACAGATGTTGACCATTGTGCTGACCACGCTGATGGTCATGAAATTCGGCAGTCAGCACTGGTCGTTTATTCCGCTGACGTGGTCGGTCATCCCGTTGGTGAATACCGTTGCCTTTTGCTTTGTCCCGGTGGTCGAACCCGATCCGGCCGTGCGGAAAGCCACGGCAAAGGAACTGTTTGGCAACCGCATCTTTTTGTGCTTTGTCGTGTTCATGCTGTGTGCCGGTGCTTCCGAGATCATCATGGCGGAATGGGCGTCGGCATTCGTTCAGCAGGGACTGGGCATCAATAAAACCGTCGGCGATCTGCTGGGACCCTGCGCGTTTGCCTTCTTTATGGGGATCGGCAGGGCGGTCTACGGCGTTTTTGCCGGACGCTATTCGCCGGTCAAAGCATTGATCCTCAATAATATTTTATGCTTTATCTGCTACGGGGTGGCGGCGTTCGTTCAGTCACCGATCCCGGTTCTGATCTCCTGCGCGCTGTGCGGTTTTTCGGTATCACTTTCGTGGCCGGGTACATACAGTCTCGCGGCGGAACGTTTTCCGAACGGCGGTACGCTGATGTTCAGTCTGTTTGCGCTGTTCGGCGATCTCGGTTGTTCACTGGGACCGTGGCTGGTCGGCTTTGTCGCCGATCATTTCGATTTGCGTTACGGATTTCTGGCGGGAACGGTATTTACGCTGCTCTTTGTCGCCGCGGCGCTGCTGTTGCCGAAAGAAAAGGATTGCAAAACCGGGTAAAATCAGTTACAATATACAGGAATTCAAAAAGTACGGAGGCGTAGTTTTGTGAAACGGGAAGATTATTTGAGTTGGGATGAATATTTTATGGGGATCGCGCTGCTGTCTTCCATGCGCAGTAAAGATCCGTCCACCCAGGTCGGCGCGTGTATCGTCGATAATGACCGCCGCATCCGTTCCATGGGTTATAACGGTATGCCGCGCTGCTGTCAGGATGACGATTATCCGTGGGGGCACGGCGAGGGGATGGAATCCAAATATCTGTACGTCTGCCACGCTGAATTAAACGCGATTCTGAACTGCAACACCGGTACGGTGCGCGGCTGTACGGTCTATACCACGCTGTTCCCGTGCAATGAATGCGCCAAAGCGATCATTCAGTCCGGCATTGCCGAAGTGGTTTATTATTCCGATAAATACGCCGATACCGACAGCACACGCGCTTCCAAGCGGATGTTTGATACCGCCGGTGTCAAGTACCGCCCGTACGAACCGAGCGGCAAGAAAAAGGCGTTGGATCTGTAAGAAATCAAAACCGATACCGATTTGCGGATCGGTGTATGCTGTAAACAGTAAAAAGCACCTGCCGGATTCCGGCAGTTGCTTTTGCGTCAGATATGATTATTGAATGCTTTTCGTTTCCTTTTTCGGCAGCCGGCGATAGCGGGCGGTGGTTTCGTAAATGATATTCGCCAGCCAGTCGTTGATACAACTGTGATTGATCCGCCAGCACCAGTTTCCGCTTGCGGTGGACGGGGTATTGATGCGTGCCTCGTTATCAAGACCGAGAAAATCCTGCATTTGCAGAATAACGGTCTCGGCAGGGGTCGCCATCGCCGCCGAGATCATTCCCCAGTTGAAAGAATCGTTTTCGTCGATGCGCAGATACGCGCGCGCGTATTTTACAGCGTCCGGACCGCCGTCTTTCGCCCAGCCGACGGCGGTATCGTTGTCGTGCGTGCCGGTATATACAACGCAGTTCCGGATGACGTTGTGCGGCAGATAGTCGCTTTCCGCATCGGGGTCAAAGGCAAATTGCAGGACCTTCATGCCGGGGAATCCCGTTGCGGTCAAAAGTTCGCGGACATCGTCGTCCAGTGTGCCGAGATCTTCCGCGATGATATCCGTTTCTCCGAGGTCTTCACGCATTACCCTGAAAAAATCTTCCCCAGGACCTTTGACCCATTGACCGCGTTTGGCGTTCGGGTCGCCGTAGGGGATACTGTAATAGGCGGAATAGGCGCGGAAATGATCGATCCGCAGTCGGTCAAATAATACGAACGCCTGCCGGAAACGCATCTGCCACCATCCGTAGCGGTCTTTTTTCATCACGTCCCAGCGGTACAGCGGGTTGCCCCATAACTGACCGTCGTCCGAAAACACGTCGGGCGGACATCCGGCAACGGCAGTGGGGGAAAGGTCGTCATCCAGCAGGAACAACTGCGGATTTGCCCACACGTCGGCGCTGTCGTATGCGGCATAGATCGGGGTGTCGCCGATCAGATACACGCCGTTTTTGTTGGCATAGGTTTTCAGCGCGTTCCATTGGCGGTAAAAGAAAAACTGCAAAGTCTTATAAAAATCCACCGATTCCGCCAACCGTTCTTTCGCGTCGGCCAACGCCTGCGGCTCTCGGGTTTTCAGCGCGTCCGGCCAACAGTCAAAACTGCATCCGTTCAAAGAATCCTTGATTGCCATGAACAGCGCGTAATCGTCCAGCCATTTGTGGTGGAAACGGCAAAAAACCTCATATTCCGTTGACCGCGTCGCACGGAACCGCGCATGGGCTTTTCTGAGAAGCGGAAAGCGCGTGCGGTACAGTTCACCGTAATCGATCACGGTGTCTTTGCCACGGCCGGTTTCCGCCAGTTCTTCCCGTGTCAGCCATTTCTGTTCGCACAGAATATCCAAATCGATAAAATACGGGTTTCCCGCCATGACCGAAAACGACTGGTAGGGGGAGTCCCCGAAACCGGTCGGTCCGACCGGCAGGACCTGCCACCAACGCTGACCGGATTTTTTCAGAAAATCGACAAAGCGGTAGGCCTCTTTGCCCAGGGTCCCGATCCCGTATTCCGACGGCAGCGAGAAGATCGGCATTAAAATACCGCTGGTACGCATAAACATCCCTCCGAGATACGAAAAAACGGTCGTTCCGGAGAACGACCGTTTCATTTGTGTTGGCATCTACTTATCTTCCCAGGCAGCTGCCCGCCAAGTATTTTCAGCGCAAGTGAGCTTAACTTCTGTGTTCGGAATGGGAACAGGTGGACCCTCACCGCAATCAACACCAACTGGGTTGCTTTCAGGCAACAATAGGATTATAGCACCCTGTATTCCATTTGTCAATACTTTTTTTAAATTTTTTTAAAATTTTTTTTCGATACCGAAAAAAAGGGCTTGAATTAGAGAATGAAAGCGGCTATAATAATTAAGTTATCATCTATTATTTATGGTTTGTTTACATTTTCGGTAAATTTGTCTGATAGGATAACATTGTCATTATATCAAACGATTGGGAGGAATCAGTATGATAGAAGTCACCGGACTTTGTAAACGGTACGGATCGAACCTTGCGGTCGATCATGTGTCGTTTTCAATCGACAAGGGTGAAGTAATCGGATTTCTTGGGCCGAACGGCGCCGGTAAATCCACCATCATGAACATTCTGACCGGATATCTTTCGATGACGCAGGGTACTGTCAAAATCGACGGTTACGACATCACCGAAAATCCGGAAGAAGCCAAAAAACGTATCGGCTACCTGCCGGAAATTCCGCCGCTTTATACCGATATGAAGGTTCGTGAGTATCTGAATTTCATTTACGACTTAAAACGGGTGAAATTTCCGAAAAAACCGCATGTGGACGAGGTTATGAAACTGGTCGGCATCGACGAGGTGCAGAACCGATTGATCAAAAGTCTTTCCAAAGGTTTCCGCCAACGTGTCGGTTTTGCGCAGGCATTGCTCGGGAATCCGGGCGTGCTGATCCTGGACGAACCGACGGTCGGTCTGGACCCGAAACAGATTTTGGAGATCCGTAATCTGATCGCCCGTCTGGGTCGCAACCACACCGTTATCCTTTCGTCTCATATCCTTTCCGAAATCCAGGAAGTCTGCCCGCGTGTCCTTATTTTGAACCACGGTCAGATTATTGCCGATGATTCGCCGGAACATCTGGCGGAAAAACTGGCGCATGACGGCTCCATGATCGCGCGGATCACCGGCGGTGAGGGTGAAATGCTGTCGGCGCTTCGTTCGGTCAATACGATCAAGAACGTTGTTTCCCTCGGCAGTAAGGAAGAGGGCTCTTTCGATTATAAGATCGAGCCGCTGAACGGTGCGGATATCCGTGCCGACGTATTTCAGCGTGTTGCCGATCGGCAGAAAATCTTGCTTCGCTTTGAACCCAACAGTTTCTCGCTGGAGCAGGTCTTCCTGCGGCTGACCGAAACATCGGATAATAACGAAGCGCGCCGTCTGCTCGGTGTACTGGAAACCACAGTAGAAACTACGGAAGAAACCGCGGAAGAAATACCGGAAACGGAAATTCCCGTTTCGGATGCCGAAGAAACCGCCGCACCTGCGGAAACCGTTGAAAAGGAGGAAAATGCGGAATGAAAGCGATATTCAAACGTGAATTCAAAGCGTATTTCCCCTCCCCGATAGGGTATATTTTCCTGGCGGCGATCTGGTTCATCAGCGGATTGAACTTTACCGGCGCGTTTTCCGCCGGCGCTCCGGAGATTCCGCAGCTGCTGTCGGATATGTCATGGATTTTGCTGTTGGTCGTTTCGATCATCGTTATGCGTTCTTTCAGTGAAGACCGCGGTAAAAAGATCGATCAGGCCCTGCTGACCGCGCCGATCAAATTGCCTGAAATCGTTTTCGGCAAATTCTTTGCCGCCCTCAGCATCTATGCGTTGAGTCTGTCGACCACCCTGATTTTCGAGATCATCATGCTGATCAAGGTGCCGTCCGCCAGCTTTATCAATTATCTGTACGCGCTGTTCGGAATGTTGCTGTTCGGCGCCGCGCTGATTTCGATCGGTATGTTTATTTCCTCGCTGACCGAAAGTACCGCGGTAGCGGGAATCGCCAACGAGATCATCAATCTGCTGTTTTTGTTCATGCCGACGTTTTCCTATTTCGCGCAAAGCAAACTGAATAGCGCCGAACTGGACAGCGGATTTAAAGGCAAATTCGCGACCGGCGCGTGGACGCTGGTTTCAAAATGCCTCAGCGGTCTGGATATCACCGACCGTCTGACAGCGTTTTCCAAACAGGTCTTTTCGGTCGCAGATGTGATTTATATGTTGAGTTTTACAGTCGTTTTCTTGTTCCTGTGCGTTCGTTCACTGGAAAAGAAGCGCTGGGCTTAAAAGGAGGATGCGCTTTATGAGTTTGTTGAATAAAACAGCTGAAACTTCTTCCGCAAAGCCGAAGAAATTGAAAAACCAACTGCTGTGGAAACGCGGCGGTTTCGCGGTCGCGGTCACGGTATTGCTGATCGCCGCGGTCATTGTGATCAACGCGTTTGCCATGCCGGTATTGTCCGGACGGTTCCACATGAATTATGACTTTTCCAAAGAAAAGACCGCAACTTTAAGTAAAGACAACCTGAAATTTATCAAGGACGTCAAGGACGAAGTTACGGTGACGGTCTGCGCGCCGGAAGATCAGTACGTCAGCTCCCTGCAAAACGTCGCGTACAGCAGAACGGGCGGCGTTTCCCAGGTGGATGATACCAGTTATTTTGAGCAGACGCTTACCTTGATCAAAAAATATCAGGAATACAACAAGAAGATCAAAGTCGAGTTTGCCGAATCCGAAGATATTTTGGGTCTGTATCAACAGTACGGCAACAACGGCTTGCAGAATTACGGCGATATCATCGTCCGTTCCGATAAGTCCAAGGACCGTATCAAAGTGCTGAATTTCGCTGATATTTTCACCGACAATTCGGAAGACTTGATGTACGCCATGTACAGCGGTCAGTCTAACGGCGCAACGGAATACACCATCAGCGAAAATAAGATCGAAACGGCGCTTTCCGGTGCGATCTATTACGTGCTGGGCGGTGAAGCGCAGGAAGTCGCGCTTTATACCCGCGGTGACGAAACGGCTAAACAGCTTGCGAATTACCTTTCCGCTGCGCTGAAAGAAAACAACTATGAAGTGCAGGTCATCGACGACGTTCCGGTCACGGCTATTTCCGATCAGGTCTCGCTGGCGGTACTGCTGCCGGGACAAAGCGACCTGCTTGCCAGTGAATTGGACACCTTTACCAAGTATCTGGACAACGGCAAAAAACTCGGAAAGAATCTGGTCTATTTCGGTACTTCCGTGTTTGATTACAAAACGTTCCCGAATTTGACCAAACTGCTGAACGCATGGGGGATCACGCCCGAAAACGGCATGATCCTGGATACGACGGGCAATTTCTATTCGACGGAATTCAATCTGCTGGTTTCCTCCAACGATTATACAAAACTGACCGAAAACTATCTTTCGACCTATAACGAAGGGTTCTCCGTCAAGGAAAACGAGGACGAAAAACTGACCGTTGCCGAACGGGTAGACAGTGCCGATAAAATGTCTTTGCAGTTGAACGGCAAGAAAAAGCCGGAAGAAGGCAAGACCAAGGCCTACCCGATCGTTGTACGTATGCAGAAGACCGCGACGGCGGATGATGAAAACGCGACCGAGACCAAGAGTACGTTCACGGTATTTTCCAGTATGGATTTCGCTTATCCCGATATGTATGCCAACAGCGGATTCCAGTGCAACAACCGTGATCTTTTGATGAATTATTTCAGCGCCGCGATGGGCAGTGAGGAAGCCAAGGGCATCGATTTCGGCTTTAAGCAGGTCACAGCGGAACGCTTTGTCCCCGAAGAATCGCAGATCGGTCTGGTCAGCACCGTATTCGTGTGGTTGATTCCGTTGGCAACGCTGGCGGCGGGTATTATCGTATATGTCAGGAGAAAACAATCGAGATGAGTGAATTTTCCGAGCAAGATAAAACTTTTGAAAACGAGCCGAAGCGGATCGACGTTCCGGAACATGACGATTTTGACGACGCCTTTTCCTCGGTGCTGGGCGATCCGACCCGGTTGGAACACGTCAAAGCGTCAAACGGCGGGAAGAAGCGTCTGTTGACGGTGCTGATCTCCTGCGTGGTCGTGGCGGCCCTGGTCGGCGGTATTTTCTGGATCAAGGTCGCGGTAAAACCCCTGAAAAAGGAAACCGCGTCTTTTGCCGACCCGACGGCGATCATGACTCGTTCGGCGGATGATTTCACCGAGATCAAAGTTCAGAATGAAAACGGCGATTTCCGTTTCGTTTCCAAAAAGGAAAAGGTCGAACCGACCGACGAGTCAAGCGAAGCTTCCTCGGAGGAGGCGACCGAAAAAACGGTGTGGTCAATGCCCGGCAAATACGCCAAGACCGTCGACGCCGATAAACTTTCCGAAATCGCGAGTGCCGTTTCCGGCATCACGGCGACGGGTACGGTGGAACCAAGCGAACAGTACGGCCTTGATAAACCGCGCTGTACCGTCACGGTCAAAGATCCGGTCAACGGTGATTTTTCGCTGAAAATCGGCGTACAGGCCTTTGAAGACTGCTACGTGGAATACTCCGGCGACGGTAAGATCTACAAGGCACAGGCGGAAGATATCGAACCGCTGCTGTTTTCGCAGGAGAACATTACGAAAGCCGAGAGTATTGCCGGCCTGTCCGAACTGGCGGATCTTTCCAAATCGGTCAATAAGAAAAACAATACGTTTATTGATCTGAAAATGACGGTAAGCGGCAAAAACTTCCCCAAACCGCTGGTGATCGTTATGGATCCGAAGCAGGACGAAGATCAGCCGTATTTGGCGGAAAGCCCGATCAAAACGGCGGTGGATACCGATAAGGCAAACGACCTTTCGGAAAAACTGCTGACCTCCATGACTGTGGACGAGGTTTACGCGCTGAACGCGGATGCCGCCAAGTTCAAAGAATGCGGTCTGGATCAGCCGGACGTTGTTTTGAAGATCAGTATCGGCGCGGCGGAACATACGCTGAAAATCGCTGCTTTGGACGAAGATACGACGCTGGTCGTATCGGATGACAGCCATACGATTTATCAGTCGACCGCGGCGGCCGACTATCTGCAATATACGGCAGAAGATTTTTACGCGGATTAAACCAAAGAATTCCGACTATTTGAATGTATGCCCCCAAAAAAGACAGAAACTTTTCGGGGGCATTTTTTTATGCCTTGACAACAGGGTATAAAAAAGAATGAGCCCGGCGGAGTGCCGAACTCGTTTGCTTTTAATTTAATATTTTGGTTTGCTTCACATTGAAAAGGATTTCTGGGGACATTAAAATCTTTTCAGAAAATAGAACGGGATCCAATACCAGCGCATTTTGCGGCGAACGTAAAGTAAACGGGAACGTTCGGCTTCGTCAAAAGCATTTGCGAAATCTTTGCGCCATTGTTTGAGCTGGTGCGGATACCAGAAACACCATACGAAAAAGTGAACGGCGAACAGTGCGATTATCAGTACAATCAGCAACAGAATAAAATAAATCAGGGTTGCTTTCCAGTTTTTCAGGTGAACACCCAGCAACATTAAATTAGTGAAATTTGCAGTAATCATAATCGATACCTTCCTTTAATTGAGTTCGAGAATTTCCGCTTCGGTCATTTGGTTGATCATGTTCTCAACGTCCTGCGCGGCGATTTCACGACTGATTTCATATTTTTTCACCAGCATATCAACGATACTTTCTTTGTCCGATCCCTCGGCAAGTGCGTCCCAAATGTCCGAAC
>JAZUFP010000333.1:0-5841 GCA_045640765.1 Acutalibacteraceae bacterium | reverse complement strand
CTCGGAAATGACCTTTTCGAGCGCATCCCATACCTCGTTGTGGGCGCGTTCGACGATTTTCTTGGCGCTCTTGATATTGTTGGCGACGCCGGTTTCGACCAAACGCTTCATCACGAAGGGCTTGAAGAGTTCAAGTGCCATTTCTCTCGGCAGACCGCACTGATAGATCTTCAGTTCCGGTCCGACAACGATAACCGAACGGCCGGAGTAGTCAACACGTTTACCGAGCAGGTTCTGACGGAAACGGCCCTGCTTACCTTTCAGCATATCGGAAAGGGATTTCAGCGCGCGGTTATTCGGGCCGGTGACCGGCTTACCGCGGCGGCCGTTATCGATCAGCGCGTCAACAGCTTCCTGCAACATACGCTTTTCATTGCGCAGAATGATATTCGGTGCGCCCATTTCCAACAGGCGTTTCAAGCGGTTGTTGCGGTTGATGACACGGCGATAAAGATCGTTCAGGTCACTGGTCGCGAAACGTCCGCCGTCCAACTGGACCATCGGGCGGATATCAGGCGGAATGACCGGCAGAACGTCGAGGATCATCCATTCCGGACGGTTGCCCGACTGACGGAACGCGTCCAGCACTTCCAGACGTTTGATAATGCGTGCGCGTTTCTGACCGGTCGCGCCGTCCAGTTCTTCACGCAGTTCGGCACAGGTCTTTTCCAGATCAATTTCGCACAGCAGTTTTTTGATGGCTTCGGCACCCATACCCGCTTCAAAGTCGTTTTCATACTTTTCGCGCATATCGTTGTACTGATTTTCGCTTAACAACTGTTTCTTTTCCAGCGGTGTAGAACCCGGATCAGTAACAATATAGCGGGAGAAATACAGTACCTGTTCCAGCGCTTTGGGACTGATATCCAACACAGCACCCATTCTGGACGGGATATTCTTAAAATACCAGATGTGGGAAACCGGGCTTGCCAATTCGATCGATCCCATACGTTCACGACGCACCTTGGCACGGGTCACTTCAACGCCGCAGCGTTCGCAGATCTTACCCTTATAACGGATACGCTTATACTTACCGCAGTGGCATTCCCAGTCCTTCTGCGGCCCGAAAATGCGTTCACAGAACAGACCGCCGGTTTCGGGTTTCAGTGTGCGGTAGTTGATGGTTTCGGGCTTGGTGACTTCCCCGTGCGACCATGCACGGATCTGTTCGGGAGATGCCAATCCGATTTTTATGGATTCAAATTCAATACCTTCCATAACTGCCCTCCATTATTCGTTTTCGTCCATATCATCGAACGATTCTTCGATGATCGCTTCGCCGTTTTCGTCTTCCAGACCGAATCCGTCCAGTTCGCCGTCGTTAAAATCGGTCGGCAGCGGCGGAGGCGGCAGTCCGATATCGTCATCATCGTCGAAGTTCTGACGCAGATCGATTTCATTTTCGTCCTTGTCGAGAACCTTAACGTCCAGACCCAGCGACTGCAATTCTTTGATAAGAACCTTGAAAGATTCCGGAACGCCCGCCTGCGGTACGTTCTGTCCCTTGACGATGGCTTCGTAGGTCTTGACACGTCCGACGACATCGTCCGACTTGACGGTCAGGATTTCCTGCAAGGTATAGGCCGCGCCGTAAGCTTCCAAAGCCCAGACTTCCATTTCACCGAAACGCTGACCGCCGAACTGTGCTTTACCGCCCAACGGCTGCTGGGTGACCAAAGAGTACGGACCGGTCGAACGGGCATGGATCTTATCATCGACCAGGTGATGCAGTTTCAAATAGTACATATAGCCGACGGTTACACGGTTGTCAAACGGCTCACCGGTGCGTCCGTCATACAGCTGGATCTTACCGTCTTCCGGCAGATCTGCCATCTTGAAGCATTCGCGAATATCGGCTTCGTGCGCACCGTCAAAGACCGGCGTGCAGATGTTCCAGCCAAGCGCCTTCGCGGCGTAACCGAGGTGGACTTCCAGAACCTGACCGATATTCATACGGGAAGGAACGCCCAACGGATTCAAAACGATATCCAGCGGGGTACCGTCCGGCAGGTAAGGCATATCCTCACTCGGCAGAATTCTTGAAACAACACCCTTATTACCGTGACGTCCCGCCATCTTATCGCCGACGGAAATCTTACGTTTCTGGGCGATATAGCAGCGGACGACCATGTTGACACCGGGGCTTAATTCCGAAGAATTTTCACGGGTAAAGACCTTGACGTCAACGATCGTACCGTATTCACCGTGCGGCACGCGCAAACTGGTGTCACGGACTTCGCGCGCTTTTTCACCGAAGATGGCGCGCAGCAGTTCTTCTTCGGCGGTCAGTTCGGTTTCGCCCTTCGGCGTGACCTTACCGACCAGAATATCACCGGAGTTGACTTCGGCACCGATACGGATAATACCGCGTTCGTCCAGATCTTTCAGCGCATCGTCGCCGACGTTCGGAATATCACGGGTAATATCTTCCGGCCCGAGTTTGGTATCGCGGGCTTCGATTTCATATTCCTCGATATGGATCGAGGTGTAAACGTCATCACGGACCAGGCGCTCATTGATCAGCACAGCGTCTTCGTAGTTGTAACCTTCCCAGGTCATGAAGCCGATCAACGCGTTACGTCCCAGCGAAATTTCGCCGTTGCTGGTCGCGGGACCGTCGGCGATCACTTCACCGGCTTCGATCTTCTGACCGGTCGTGACGATCGGGATCTGATTGATACAGGTGCCGTGGTTGGAACGCATGAACTTGATCAGATGATATTCATCCAGTTCCCCTTTGGGGGTGCTGATATAAATCTTATCCGCGCTGACGTAGGTTACCGTACCGGCGCGCTTTGCCAGTACCACAACGCCGGAGTCCAGCGCCGCCTTGTATTCCATACCGGTCGCGACGATCGGGTTTTCCGGTTTGAGAAGCGGAACGGCCTGCTTCTGCATGTTGGAGCCCATCAACGCACGGTTGGTATCGTCGTTTTCAAGGAACGGGATCATTGCGGTAGCGACCGAAACAACCATTTTCGGCGAAACGTCCATGTAATCCGGCAGGGACTTATCCACTTCCTGGAACGAATCACGGAAACGGACGTGGACCTTGTTGTTCATGAAGGTACCGTCTTCATTCAGCGGTTCGTTCGCCTGCGCGACAACGTATTCGTCTTCCTCATCGGCGGTCATATAACGGACTTCGTCCAAAACACGGCCGGTCGCCTTATCGATCGGGCGGAACGGCGTTTCGATAAAGCCGTACTTATTGATCTTTGCGAAGGTCGCGAGATAGGAGATCAAGCCGATGTTCGGACCTTCAGGAGTTTCGATCGGGCACATTCTGCCGTAGTGGGTATAGTGAACGTCACGCACTTCGAA
Source organism: Acutalibacteraceae bacterium (assembly GCA_045640765.1). Lineage (GTDB taxonomy): Bacteria > Bacillota > Clostridia > Oscillospirales > Acutalibacteraceae > UBA737. The sequence goes on along the minus strand of JAZUFP010000333.1, from coordinate 2,517 downwards.
AGAAGCTCGGTCACGGGACAGACCACCGGGGCCCAAGGCGGACAGACGGCGTTTATGGGTCAGTTCGGAAAGCGGGTTGGTCTGATCCATAAACTGGGACAGCGGCGAGGAACCGAAGAATTCCTTGATCGCGGCAGTCACCGGGCGGTTATTGATGATCGAAACCGGGGTAATGTTTTCAAAATCCTGCGATTGCAGGGTCATTTTTTCACGGACCACACGTTCCATACGGGAGAAGCCGATACGGAACTGGTTCTGCAGCAGTTCGCCGACCGAACGGATACGGCGGTTGCCCAGATGGTCGATATCATCCACCGAGCCGATGTCATACGGCAGGCCCATAAAATAGTTGACGGAAGCCAGAATATCGTCCAGAACAATGTGTTTCGGGATCAGATCATCGGCATGTTCCAATAAAGCGGCAATGATATCTTCCTTCGATTCGTTATTTTCAAGAATATCTTTCAACGCATTGAAAGAAACCTGCTCATTAATGCCCTCATGATCCAGGTTTTCATATTCTTCTTCAGTAAAGTCGGTAAAGTCACGCAGGTTGACCATGCCGTTGGAAAGGACTTTCAGGGTTGCTTTCGCGTCATCGGGACGAACGATGGTAACAGCCAGAACGCCCTTGGTCTCGATCAGATCAGCCAGTTCTTTGGTGATCTTATCACCGGAAACCGCCAGGATCTCGCCCGTCATCGGATCGATCACATCGGCCGCAAGGACCTGACCGCGGATACGGTTGCCCAAAGCGAGTTTCTTATTATACTTATAACGACCCACACGGGAAATATCATAACGGTGGGCGTCAAAGAATAACTGTTCCAGATATGCCCTTGCACCTTCGATGGTGACCGGCTCATTCGGACGCAGTTTCTTATAAACTTCGATCAGCGCATCTTCGGCGGACTTGGTCTCGTCCACTTCAAAAGTCGCGGCAAGACGCTCGTCTTCGCCGATCGTTTCACGGATCTGCTGATTGCTGTCAAAGCCCAGCGCACGGATAAAGGTGGTTATGGGCAAACGGCGGTTTTTGTCGATACGTACCGACAGCACGTCGTTGACAGAGGTTTCATATTCCAGCCACGCGCCGCGGTTCGGAATAATCGTGGAGGCAAACAAACGCTTACCGCTTTTTTCATCGGTATGAACGTCAAAATAGACACCAGGTGAACGAACCAACTGCGAAACGATGGCACGTTCCGCACCGTTGATAATAAAGGTTCCGGACTCGGTCATGAGCGGGAAATCGCCCATATAGACCTCGCTTTCCTTGATCTCGCCGGTTTCCTTATTAAAAAGGCGGGCGGTCACATGAAGCGGGGCGGCAAAGTTCGTGTCGCGCGCTTTACATTCGATCACGTCGTACTTGGGTTTATCATCGAGACGATAGTCGATAAAACTCAAAACCAGGTTTCCGCTGTAATCCGTAATGGACGACATGTCCTTAAAGACTTCGCGCAATCCTTCGTTGACAAACCAGTTGTACGAATCCTTCTGAATTTCAATGAGGTTGGGCATATCAATAACTTCATTGATCTTCGAGAACGTCATACGAGTGTTTTTCCCCATCCGGACAGGTTTTACCATTGCATTCGGCTCCATAGGTGTAGAATCACTCCTCCGTGTATTTTACGGTACTTTCCGTACCGCAAGAAGACTTGAATATGGATATTTTTTGTGCATTTTCACAAATGAATATCTGTAAAAAAGCGCAAATGCCCCATGATTAGGCAATTATAGATTATATCGCAAGTCAAGGTAATAGTCAAGCATTATTTTTTATTTTTTTGAAAATTTTTTCAATTTTTCGAAAAACGGCGCATATAATACGGTTTTTCACGGAAAGCGATCGCTTTTACAACAAAAAACATCTCCCCTGCCCGTTAAGACAAGGGAGATGTAATATCAAGGTTTGAAAAACTTATTCTTCGGTGCTGTACAGCGCAACCAGTTTTTCAAGATGTGCGCGGCGGGCCTTTGCATTTTCAGCGGCCTTATCGAACAGTTCGTTTGCGCGATCCGGGAAGGAACGGGTCAGCGAAGAATAACGGGCTTCGCCGAGGATGAATTCCTTATAGTCCGCGGTAGCCGGCTTGCTGTCGAGGCTGAACGGATTCTTGCCTTCGGCTTTGAGTGCCGGGTTGTAACGGAACAGATCCCAGTAGCCGGCGTCAACGGCCTTCTTCATTTCGTTCTGGCAGTTGACCATACCGCCCTTGATGGAGTGCATTTCGCACGGAGCGTAAGCGATAACAATGGACGGGCCATTGTAAGCTTCGGCTTCCTTCAATGCCTTCAGAGTCTGGTTCTGATCGGCGCCCATGGCGATCTGAGCAACGTAAATGTAGCCGTAGGACATGGCGATTTCCGCAAGGCTCTTCTTTGCGATTGCTTTACCGGCGGCGGCAAACTGCGCGACCTGACCGATATTCGATGCTTTGGAGGCCTGACCACCCGTATTGGAGTAAACTTCGGTATCGAAGACCATGATATTGACATCGTTGCCGGAAG
>JAZUFP010000332.1:0-3677 GCA_045640765.1 Acutalibacteraceae bacterium | reverse complement strand
GCAGGATGATCGACCGACGGGCGGCTTGCCACGTCCCGTTCTTCCCCGACGTAGTTATAAAAGTCCATGATCGACGCCGGCACGACCGAATGGAACGCATTGATGGTCGGCAGACCGAGATACATTCCGGTATTATCGACCCCTTCGTACACGTCGATACGGTAATCGTCCGAATCGGGCAGGTCGACCACGCCTTCGATCAGTTTGTCGATCATGACCTCCTTGATCTCGTACGAATGCAGACGGCCGGTAAAGACGAAGAAATTGGCGTACAGTACCGTTATTACACAAACGCAGGCGGTCGCCGCGCGGCAGAATTTCAGCAGGTTCTTTTTCCTGAGTCCCAGCAAAGCGCGCAGGATCAACAGCCCCAGCAGCGCAAGCAGTACCTCCATCCAGAAACGCAGGAAATAGGTCTGTTCGACCGCGATACCGAGTTTCGGCAAAAACGGGAACGGATACAGGATCTTTTCGTCCGCTTCCTGCATATACAGTCCCAGCAAATAATTGCCGTCATCGGTCTTTTGCGGATAAAACCCGATCACCGCCGCAAACGCCGCGGTAATGCCCATTACCCATTTCCACGCGCGCGACCAGTCGACCGTATCGTCCTCGATCATATAAACGGTCGCCAGCGCCATCATCAGAATGGGCATATAGAACCAGCGGGCATAGTAGGAATCGTTAAACGCGTAAAACGCGCTGTTCAGCACAGGCACCAGCGCCATAACGACGCAGACGGTGATCAGCCGTTTCAGCCAGCCGCCCTTGCGGTTGAAGAAAAAGGCGAAGACCCCGACCATACTGAACACCGGCATCCAGCCGCCCAGCGACGACCAGCGCACCTCCGCCCCCGGGAAAAAGACCGGACGCGCCGGCAGATCGGGCGGGAAGAAAAAGCATTCGATCACGTTGAGATAGATCTGTTCCTTGCCGAACAGAATGGCACCCCAGCCGAACTGGAATTCACTCAACCGACCGTTGCCGGCAATGGCAAGGATCGACGGCCACAGCAAAAACGCCGCCATAAAAAGACCCAGCACCGCTTCCAGCGCCATCAGCAAAAAGCGGGTGAAACGGATCCGCACCGCGCCGGTGACCGCGCGGACGATAAAGTAGATCACGCAGAAGACCACCATGCCGAAGAAGAAGAAATAATTGGAAACGGCGCATACCGCGACCATCAGCGCGAAAAAGCCGTGCCGCCGTTCGGTCATCAGCAGTTCCAGCGACAGCAACAGCAGCGGGAACAGGATAATGGCTTCGTGAAAATGATTGAAAAAGATGTTATAAACCGAAAATCCCGAAAAGGCGTACAGCAATCCGCCCAGCCGTGCCGCTTCGGGCGTCCGGGCGAAACGGTCGATATACAGATACCCCGTCAGTGCCGCGCAGGCGAATTTGAGGATCAGCAGCGGCCCCATCAGATACGGCACGACCGCCGTCGGGAACGGGATCGTCAGCCAGAAAAACGGACTGCCCAGCAAATAGAAACTGTATGACCCGACAAAATTCGCGCCGAGGTCGGTCAGCCAGTTCCATTCGGTGTTGCCGCTGCGCACCGCCTCATGGCACATCTGATAAAACGGGATCTGCTGTACGTTGAAATCACCGAAAAAGGTGAAGTACCCTTCGGAAGTTATCATATACGGCACAAAAAAGCACGCCGCCACCGCAAGACCGATCAGAAAGGTCGAAAGCGCTTTGGATCTGCGTGTTTTTAACAGCGTTCTTTTTCTTTCGGAAAAACGTGTCACGTTTCTGTCCTCCGTTTTTTGAAATTCTTATTGCTATTATAACAAAAGATGCTATAATATTCAATAGGATGTGATGAAATGCAATATCATTTTTTCGCCATGCTTTCCCGGATGAAGAATATTTACCGCTGGGGACTCATGCGCAACACCAAACAGGAAAATTTAAGCGAACACAGTCTGGAAGTCGCCATGATCGCGCACTGTCTGGCGGTTCTGCGGAATAAACGGTTCGGCGGAACGGTCGATCCGAACGCCGTTGCCACTGCCGCTATGTTCCACGACACCAGCGAGATCATCACCGGCGATATGCCGACCCCCATCAAATATTATAATACCGAGATCAAGTCGGTTTATAAGCAGATCGAAGCCGTCGCGGACGATCGGCTTTTGTCGCTTCTGCCCGAAGACCTGCGGACGGAATACGCACCGCTGTACGCCCCCGACGGGGAAACACAAAAACTGATCAAGGCGGCAGACAAACTTTCGGCGCTGGTCAAATGCGTGGAAGAACTGAACATGGGCAACCGCGAATTTGTCGCGGCGGAACGTGCCACACGGCAGGCGGTACGGGATATGCACCTGCCCGAAGCCGACGTTTTTCTGGATGAGTTCATGGACAGTTTCTCGCTGACGCTGGACGAACAGAACGGCAGAAAATAAGCCGCTTCCGGCTGTACCAAGTTGTAAAAAAATACCTGCTTCGGAGGACGCAATGAAAAATATCATCACCAAAGGAAACGTGATCGTCGGACAGTCCGGCGGACCGACCGCCGCCATCAACGCAAGTCTGGCAGGGGTGTTCCACGCCGCCAAAGAGCGCGGTGCCCAAACGGTTTACGGTATGCGGTACGGCATACAGGGATTTTTGGAAGAGAATATCATCGACCTGTCCCGTCATATCACTTCGGATATGGACATTGAACTGTTAAAACGCACCCCGTCTTCCTTCCTCGGCTCCTGCCGATACAAACTGCCCGAGCCGGAGCGCGGTCACGAAATTTACGAACGGCTGTTTACGCTTCTTGAAAAATACGACATCCGCGCGTTTTTTTACATCGGCGGTAACGACTCGATGGATACCATCCGCAAACTCAGCGATTACGGGCGGATGACCGGATCGCAGATCTGCTTTGTCGGGGTGCCGAAAACCATCGATAACGACCTTGCCGTCACCGACCATACCCCGGGATACGGCAGCGTAGCGAAATACATTGCCACCATTGCCAAAGAAATCGTTGCCGATTCACTGGTTTACGATATGAAAAGTATCACCATTATCGAGATCATGGGACGAAACGCCGGCTGGCTGACCGCCGCCACCTCCCTTGCCAAAGGGCCGGATTCGGAAGGGGTCGATTTTATTTATCTGCCCGAGATCCCGTTCTCGATGGAACGGGTCGCCGAAAGCGTCCGCCAACTGCAAAAGACCAAAAAGTCGGTCGTCATCGCCGTTTCGGAAGGCGTCAAGGACATTGGCGGCGAAATGTATTCCGACACCATCGGCAACACCACCGCCGTCGACGCGTTCGGTCACAAACTGCTGTCCGGCGTCGGGCAATACCTTGCCAACTACCTCGGCCGCACCATCGGGTGTAAGGTACGTTCCATTGAACTGTCCACCGTACAGCGCTGTGGCAGTCATTTAGTGTCGCTGACCGATATTTCGGAAGCGTTCCAGGTCGGCGGTGCCGCTGTCAAGGCGGCGTTCGGCGGACATAACGGCGTGATGGTGATCCTGAAACGCGCCTCGCAGGAGCCGTATATCTGCACGACCGACGTTTACGACGTCCACGAGATCGCCAACATTGAGAAAAAGGTCCCGGTGGAATGGATCACGCCCTCCGGCGACGGGGTGACCAACGAATATATCCAGTACGCCCAGCCCCTGATCCAAAGTCGGAGGCCAAGCGGGCTTAGGAA
>JAZUFP010000331.1:0-3811 GCA_045640765.1 Acutalibacteraceae bacterium | reverse complement strand
GAATCTTCTGCCAAATAAACCAAAAGCCGTACCCAAAAGGGTACGGCTTTTGATTTGGCGCGCTGAAGAAGATTCGCCCGCTCGGCTGTCGCCGACGGCACGCACACGGGCTTGCAAACCGTCCACCGGAAGGTTTGCATTTTGCCTGACGGCAAAACCGCCCTTTTCGAATCTTCTGCCAAATAAACCAAAAGCCGTACCCAAAAGGGTACGGCTTTTGATTTGGCGCGCTGAAGAAGATTCGAACTCCCGACCTTCTGGTCCGTAGCCAGACGCTCTATCCAGCTGAGCTATCAGCGCATTTGCGCAAGAGTTATAATAACACACTTGTTTTGAAAAATCAATACCAAATTCAAAAAAATTCAAAAAAATTTTTTTCCTATTGAAATGCCGCCGTGGAAAGAGTATAATAATAAAAAATCTTTGGGGAGAATCTAATGAAGTTCAAAAGTCTTGGAATTGTAATATTTTGTGGTTGTCTGCTTTTATCAGGCACAGGATGTAGAAAAAAGGCGGATCCTGCCGTTTCTTCCGCCGCTTCTTCCGCACCGATCGTTTCTTCTGAGCCGGAGCCGGAAATTATTGAAACAAAGGCGATCAATCCGTTGACGGGAATCGCCGAGTTTGAACACGGAGAACAGAAAAAACGTCCGGTCGCGATCATGATCAATAATATCAATATCGCGCAGGCCGTTCAGTGCGGACTGGATGCCGCTGATATCATCTACGAAACCGAAGTCGAGGGCGGTATTACCCGTCTGATGGCGGTTTATCAGGACGTTTCCAAAGCCGGACGGATCGGAACGGTACGTTCCTGCCGGTACGTTTACATTGATCTGGCAAAGGCACACAACGCCGTTTATATCCATTGCGGACAGGATCCGCACTTCGCGAAGCCGCATCTCAGTATTATCAATGACGTGGACCTCGGCAGCAATAACTACGGCACCCGGATCAGCAACGGTCTGGCAAGAGAGCATACCCTTTATACCGACGGTAAAACGCTGAGTGAGGGTCTGCCTAAGGCGTTTGATATGAAAAACCGCTTAAAGGTAAAACCGTGGCAGAAATTCGCCGCCGAGGATAAGAAAATCAGACTTTCGGGCGGCAAGGCCGAAAAGGTCACCGTTCCGTTCTCCAACAGTTATGTTTCCACTTTCGAGTACAACGCCGCGACGGGCAAATATACCCGTGAATTTTTCGGAAACACACCGAAGGATTATGTGACCGGAAAACCCACCACCGTGAAAAACGTTTTTGTTCTGCATACGTCGATCTACACCTATCCGACCGATCCGGAACACAAACATCGCTGTGTTGAACTGAACGGCGGCAAGGGGTACTATATGACCAACGGCACCTATACGCCGATCCAATGGAGCAAGGGCGCCGCCGAAGCCGGATTTGTTTTCACGAACGAAAACGGCAAACCGTTAAGGGTCAGCGCGGGGGACAGTTGGGTCTGCATTGCGGACGCTTCCCGTCCGGTGACCATCGAATAAGAACAGAAAACCGGAAAGATGCTTTCCGGTTTTTTCTTACACCTGTTAGTTTACATAAAATATATTATGTTTACCGCTTGACCAGATCGGCGATCTCGCCGCGCGAAATACAGCCAAGTGAAAAAAGCGCCAGCGCATACAGCGGAACCGTTATGCCGCACAGCAGTACCGTATACCACAGATCGGGCAGAAAAAGCGGGCGGAAAATCGCCTCGAACAGCAATGCCGCGCCCCCAGCGGCGGAGATCGGAAGCAGTACCGTCCGGCTCCACCGCGGACGGATGCCGCAAAGACGGACGACCCTGCCGACGTTCAGCGCACAGGTCAGAATATTGGAAAAATACATAATGACGATAAATCCCTTCATGCCGTATCGCGGCAGGACCGGCACGATCAAAATCAGCCGAAGTAATGAATCGGCAAGACCGACTTTGAAACTGAATTTCTGCTGATCCAGTCCTTTTAATATGCCGTCCGAAACGCTGTCCAAATACATCAGCGGGACGATGGGCGCCAACACGCGCAGCAGATAACCGACGTCTTCGCTGTGATACAGCAATCGCCCGATCGCGTACCCCGACGTTCGGAAAACGGCGGCAAACAGAAAGGAAAGCAGTGCCGTGATCTGCAAGACCCGCCGTGCCGTTTCGCGTAAAAGTGCCTTGTTTCCGCGCGCGGCGGCTTCGGAAATTTCGGGGATCAGCAGGGTGGAAAGCGTGTTCAGCAGGGTAGAGGGAAAAAACAGGATCGGCAGTGCCATGCCTTTGATCATGCCGAACTGTGACAGGGCGGTTTTGCCGGTCGAAAACAGTCGCAGACGGCGTGGAACGGTGATATTTTCGGCGGTGCGCAGTGCCCCGTTCAGATACCTTCCGGCGGTGATCGGCAGTGCGATGTGAAGGATTTTTTCGGTTATGCCGTACGGCGGACGTTCCCGTCCCGAAAGCCGGTCGAGTTTTTTGCCGTCTTTTCGGTAACAGAGATATAAAAGCAGTACCGACACGGCCGATGCCGCCGTGTCCCCGAACAGTACCGCGCCGCAGACAACGGTCAACCCCCGGTGGGCGAATTTCGCGATCAGCCGGAAAACCAGCAAGACCCGTACCAACTGTTCGATGATCTGCGTGATCGCCGTGGGCGCGGCATTCCGCCGGGCGATGAAATATCCCCGCAAGCAGGAGGAAACCCCCATGAACGGCAGGGAAAGGGCGATCATTTTCAACGCCGGAACGGCGCGCGCGTCCCCGAGCAGGCGTTCGGCAAGAAACGGCGCGCCGAAAAAAACGCCCGCCGCCGAAAGACCGGCGATCAGAAGCGTCAGCAGAATACATCGGTCGAAGATCAGGTGAACGCCGCGTTTCTGTCCCAGTGCCGTTTCATCCGCGACCAGTCGGGTCACGGCGGTGCAGATGCCGCTTGCGGCAAAGGAGGAAACGAAAATATAGAACGAAAAGATCAGCTGATAAAGTCCGATCCCTTCCGCGCCGATCAGGGCGGCAAGCCGTACCTTGAAATAGATCCCCAACAGGCGCAGGATCAGCGAAGAAGCCGTCAGCACGGCGGCATTTTTGAAGAAAACGATTTTTTTCACCACAGACACCCCGATTATATGTATGCCGGAAAAATATCGGATAGACGACTTTTCTATTGAAATCGGGCGGCAAAACGAGTACAATAGCAGATAGAACGATAAGAAGGGAAGATTTTGCCATGAATACACCGCTTGCCGACCGCGTCCGCCCCAAGACGATCGGGGAAGTCGCCGGGCAGAAGCATCTGCTGGGGGAAGGAAAGATCCTGCGGCGCATTATTGAATCGGGCAATATTCCGAATCTGATCTTTTACGGTCCGTCCGGTGTCGGAAAGACCACCGTGGCAAAGATCATCGCCGAAACCTGCAAAAAGAAACTGTGTTATCTAAACGCGACGACCGCTTCGACCGCCGATATCAAGGATATTGTCGGGGAGATCGGCACCCTTGCGGCAGGCAACGGGATTTTACTGTATCTGGACGAGATCCAGTATTTTAATAAAAAACAGCAGCAGATCTTGCTGTCGTATATTGAAAACGGCGATATCACGCTGATCGCCTCGACGACCGAAAATCCGTATTTTTACGTTTATAACGCGATTTTGAGCCGTTCGTCGGTTTTCGAGTTCAAAACGCTTTCCGCGCAGGACATTGCCGACGTCGTGCGACGCGCGTTAGGTATAATCAGCACGGAAAAAGGGCATACTGTGTCTATGGAAGCCGAAGATCTTTCAAAACTTTCCCGTGCCGCCGCGGGGGATGTCCGCCGCGCGCTCAA
>JAZUFP010000330.1:0-3371 GCA_045640765.1 Acutalibacteraceae bacterium | reverse complement strand
TACAGAAGGCATTGCGCGAATACAGCGCGAATCCCGGACGAAGCGGTCATCGTGATTCGATGAATGCGGCGATGGAAATTTATAAAGTGCGTGAAAAGACTGCGGCATTTTTCGGTGCTGAAGAACCTGAAAATGTGATCTTTACCGCAGGATGTACGTATAGCATCAATTTTGTTATTAAAGGGGTATTGACAAGAACGGATCATGTGATCATTTCCGATCTTGAACACAATGCTGTACTGCGTCCGGTGGTGGCAAGCGGTGCGGATTATGATATTGCTGAAGTGTCGTTTGAAGATGATGAGCAAACCGTTGATAATTTCAGAAAACTGTTGCGGCCGTCCACAAAAATGATTTTCGTGACCGGCGCTTCCAATGTTTTCGGAAAGTGCTTACCAATCGAAAAACTGGGAAGTTTATGCCACAAAAAAGGAATACTGTTTGGTGTCGATGCGGCACAGACCGCCGGAGTGCGGCCAATCGACATGGCAAAACAAAATATTGACTATCTTTGTGTAGCCCCACATAAGGGGCTATATGCGCCAATGGGTGTTGGGATTTTAATTGCACGTAAACCGATCGATCATACGCTTGTTGAGGGCGGTACCGGCACCGATTCAATGAATTTGTATCAACCGGACGCATTTCCCGAACGTCTTGAAAGCGGAACACTCAACGTTCCGGGCATTCTGGGACTTTCAGCCGGAATTGATTTTGTTCGTGAACACGGTGGTAGCGATGTTATCTGTCGTGATGAAATGAGAAAAACCGCATGGCTGCACGACCGTCTTTCGGAACTTAAAAAAATGATTATGTACACATCGCGGCCGCAAACCCCGGACTGGGTCCCGGTATTATCATTTAATCTGTCCGGATTGTCGGCCGCGCAGACTGCCGGTTGGCTTAGCAGCAATGGGGTAGCGGTGCGCGCCGGTCTGCATTGCGCGCCGTTGGCGCATAGAAAAGTCGGAACAGAAAACGGCGGAACGGTTCGCATTTGTCCGTCGGTGTTTACAACTGATGCTGAATTCTCTTTATTATACAAAAAGATTAAAAACTATCAATAAATATTAAATTTAGTATTGATTGCATCAAAATTTTATGTTAAAATATAATTGATAAAATTTATTTTTAACAAGGAGCGTTACCGTGGCTATTTGGGATGAACTGTATACGATCTGGAATCAGACGCTTGATGCCATTATACACATCCGTGTATTTGATATTATCGATATTTTAGTGATAGCTTATCTTGTTTATAAAGCAATCGGCTTTTTGCGCGAAAACCGCGCGGGACAACTGGTAAAGGGTCTTTTTATTTTGGCTGTCGCGTATGCATGTGCAGAGTGGTTTGATCTCATTATGATCCGCTGGCTTCTGTCTGTTATTATGGGTTCTGCCATTGTTGCGCTGGCTATTGTATTTCAACCGGAACTGCGGCGCATCCTTGAAAAATTAGGTCATACCCGTTTCAGCCGGAATCAACTGTTGGATGAGGAGGAAGCACGCATTTCCAGATGTATTGATAATATCAGCAAAGCCGTCGGTCAGATGCAGGAACGAAAAATCGGTGCGCTGATCGTTTTTGAACGGCAGACACAGTTGGGCGATGTTATCAACACCGGAACGATTTTAGATGCCGAAGCTTCTGTTTCTTTGACCGGGAATATATTTTTCCCGAATTCACCGTTGCATGACGGTGCCTTGATTGTTCGCGACGGAAAACTCTTTGCGGCAGGTTGTATTTTGCCCTTATCACAAAGTAATGAAATTTCCTCCCGCATGGGGACACGTCACCGTGCCGGCATCGGTATGACGGAAAATTCCGACGCGATCGCGCTGATCGTATCGGAAGAGACCGGCGCGATTTCCATTGCGCAGAATGGACAGATCAAGCAGAACTACAATGCGATTTCTGCCGCTGCCGAACTGCATCGTTTGATGCTGAATTCGGATGTGGAAAAGAACACGGTCCTGACCAAAGTCCGACGGATCAGCCCATTCAATCATACGAAGAATTCGAAAAAATCTTAAGGAGGAAAGGCAATATGCCAGTTACCAATGCAATCAGCCGTTTTATCAGCCGTTTGTTTTCAAATAAGCGCTTCAATATTGCTTTTTCTTTGATATTTGCTTTTATTTTCTGGATCGTTATATCGGTAAAGCAAAGCCCGACACGCGAGCGCACCTTTACCGACGTCAGTCTGGCGGTGAGCATTGAAAATACCGTTGTCGCGAATCAGGGGTTGAGTATTATTTCCGATATTACGACTCCGAAATTTTCGGTCACGGTCAGTGGACCGAACTATCTGGTCAGTGCGCTGAAAAAGGATGATTTCAGTTTGTCTGTCGATTTGACCGAGGTGACCGAAGCCAAAACCTATACTTTTGCGGTCAAGGCAAAGCCCAACGAAAATACAAGCACGGGTTATGAATTCGTTTCCGTTTCTCCGGCAAAGGTCCGCATCACTTTCGATTATATTGAGGACAAGGAATATCTGACCGCCGACCAGTCTTTGAGAGCCGGCGCCGAATATAAACTTGCCGACGGGTTTATGATCAAGCCGGATTTCAAAAAGAACCCGGCGGATTATCTGACGGATACGGATGACTTTAAGAACGTTTCCTCGGTCAGTTTGCACGGTCCGCGCAGTACTTTGAAAATGATCGATTATATTAAGGCGTATACGCATAGCAACGATAAACTGAATAAAACCGATTATTATAATGCAGATTTACTGTTGTACAGTCCAAAAGGAAAATTACTGTATACCTGCATTTCGAACGGTGATTCTTATGACATTTATTCGGGAAAATATGCAAGTGATGCAGAAGCGATCGATCCGACCAAACTTGCGGTCGTCAGCACAAAATGTTTGAAGTTGCAGATTCCGCTGTTGAAAAACAAGGTCTTGAAAATTTCCGCTTTGGTAGACGGTAATGATGAATTGCAGGTCAAAACCGATCCGGCTTCGATTGTGGTGCGCGGCGATCCGGCGGTTATCGATGGCTTGGGAAAAGACGTTACAGCCATTTTGAAGATTCCGCCAAAACAACTGGATAAGGTATTCAAATTTTCTGATTTGATTTTGCCGGAACGAGTCGAACTTGCCGGTAAAAACGCTGAGCGAGAAATTACAGTCAGCGTTCAGGAACGTTCGAAATAATATGAGCTATACAACGGGTCGAACGAAGATATTGCTTCACGCCCGTTGTATTCTTTTATGTACGTCACGCGCTTCTTCCGCATAAAATGAAGCGGAGGGGAACGGCATGAAAACTTTTTTACTGATACTTGCCTTTGTGTTTGCCGTGATCGGCATTTCTGAATTGCTGCATATCGTCCGCTTGTGGTGGCTGCTGCCGTTTGT
>JAZUFP010000329.1:0-13975 GCA_045640765.1 Acutalibacteraceae bacterium | reverse complement strand
ATTTCCCTTCTCGTCCGTGACGATATTACCGTCTTCATCCAAAACGATATTACCATTCTCGTCCGTGACGATATTACCGTCTTCATCCAAAACGATATTACCATTCTCGTCCGTGACGATATTACCGTCTTCATCCGTGATGATATTACCGTCTTCATCAACCGGTACTTCAATCAATGAAGTCGTTGTCACCGTTTTCAAATTACATCCGCCCAGCATTGTCAAACAAAGTGACAATGTCAGTGCCAGTGCAATAAAACGGATCCAGATTCCCGCTTTTTTCATAATGTTTCATCCTCCTGAGAATATTTTATATACAAAGCGAACGCCGCCTTGTTATATACATGAAAGATACGCCCGTCGCGTAATGTAATTTGCCAATTTTTCGGTTGTTTCCCGTTGACTTGGACGGTCAGTTTACCGCATGTCTGCTGATAGGAAATTTCAAGACCACCTGCAACCGGCAATACCACTGATGCCTCGCTTGATAAATCGGTATTCGGGCAAAGGGAAACCGTTCCGTTTCGCTCACAATAACCGAAATACAAATAAGGAAACTCCGAAAGCGCAACAGCAGACCAAGCGTGACAATCGCTACGTTGATCCATTGCATCTTCTGGGAGTGTAGTCAAGTTCTTTTTCAATTCTTTATGTAACGATTCCCACAAAAAGGCCGATTCCGAATAAATACCGGCTTTTCGAAACGCTTTGAACAGGAAATAATTGTAACAATACGAGACGTCCGGCACTGTTCGGGCTGCTGTTCGCAAAACCGATCTTGCCCGCTTTCCACGTGCCGTTTCGCTTAACACTGCCCAGATTTGCGTATGCATACTGAACTGTTCGACGGACGGCGCATCTTGGTACATCCCGTTTCCGGGATCATAAGCCAGTCGATCGGCCGCACGCCTTAATGCCAAAGATTTTCGAATCAGAATCGATGTATCCGGTCGTCCGATCGTCTCCGCCAATTCACCGGCGACCGATAGCGCCGCCGCCAACATCATCGTATAAATCGTATTTGGCGTACCGTTTTCGACCGGTGCGCCGCGCGTCTCGTTCCAGGCGGGGATCCAGTCCACAAAAGACCATCCTTCCCGAACGACGACCATACCGGAAGTTTCATCCACAGCATCACACAAATGATGCAACAGCCGCAGGATGCCATCGTAATACTTCCGGACGAATTCCATATTCCCCGATTTGCAATAGATCTCTCGAATCATAAAAATCCAAAAGATCGGGAAACCCCAGATATACTGTCTGAAACGGGACGGCGTACAGGAAGGCATCTTCCCTTCCGCGGTCATAGAGTGGTTAAAATCATCCACCATTTTTTCCGCCAACCGCAAATCTTCCGAAACGAACAGTGTATAGACCAGTTGCAGATATCCGTCCATCAGATACTGTTTCTGCTCATAAAACGGACAATCCATATAAGTTTCATACATGCAAGAACGCAACGTACGCAATGAAGCATCCCACAAAGAATTGTCAGTTTCGTGGGCAGAATGAAATCTCCCTGTTACTTCCAGCGGATAGCCGGTACGGATAAATCCGACCGAAAGTTCAAACGGTTCTTCCATGGTTTTAATTTCGATACGCACAAAGCGGAACGCTCGGTAGTTATAAGAAATATACTCGTTCTCCTGCGAAGCGGAAATGATTTCATCCGTCAGCCCGATCAGGGCCGAACCGTCACCGATACGGGTGCGATCGCCCTTGAAATAACCGTTTTCGCCTTTTTGATAATAACATTCGGAAGAAATCAGTCGCATCTTTGCTTTTCCTTTTAAGCAAAGATGCAAAAACGCGGTTTGATAAGTCGCGGCATCCAGCTCGACAAAGGTCGACATATGCGGCGGAACGGCCACTCTTCCCCGGCAGACATCCTGCCAAAGCGCGGGATCATCACTGTATACAACCGTGCTGAAGCAACCGAATTCCATATATGGCATGGGAATCGGTCGGGGTAATAATTCCGAAAAGTACGAAACCGCGCCGTACTCATTGCACATCGCCAATGGAGCAATTGGAATTGCCGGAACGAACGGCATCGGTTGTGCCGTGTAATCCAAGCGTTCAGTAAAACAAAGTTCACTGCGCGGACGGTCCATCCAAAGGAACGTGTATCTCGCCTCCGGACGCACCAGCCAAGACCCGTCGGTCGAAAGCCGACCTAACGGATCCATGATGTACAGTGCCATGTATGGGGTCGAAACGACCGAAGTCGGTCCACCCTTATATTCCATTGCATCAAGCAGGTTATCCGCATAATGGGCGACCCAAACCTCGACCGTGTTTTCACCAACTGTCAACGCGGACGAAAGATCCACTGTATCAATATACTTTTTATCAGTTGTTGTACGGCAGGGGCCGTTGGCCAACATCTGCCCATTGACCGACAGTCGATAACGGCTGTCGGCCGTAATATGCACGAAATATTCTGCCGGAATCGCTTCCACAGAAAAACGTTTACAAAAACAGAACATTCCTACCGTTGAGGGCAGACTGTCCGGCGAAGTGATCCAAACCGCCGAAAGGTCATTTGGTATCATTTGTAAGATTTCTTCAACCGCTCGATTGTATCATTGATCTGCGCTATAGCGACCTGTTTCTGAGAATCCAGCATGGTGTTGATATTACCTTCTTTATAGATTTCATTATACAGTTCTACAAAAGTACCCCAGCCGCGATCCATGGCAAGTGTAACGTGCTGTCCGACATACTGGATAACTTCTTTCGCTTCATCATCCAGCAGATCGGTCGCATCATTATTACCGAGATCCATGCCCATTTCAAATTCCGCGCCGGCTTCGTCGATCAGTTTTGCCAAAGCCGCTGCACCTTCCGGATTTTTGGCACCCTGCACCAAACCGAACAGGTTGGAAGTCGCGTAGTAATTGCCGTCAAAATCCGGGCCGGTCGGGAACGGTGCACAACCGATTTCGGCAACATCCATGCCGGCGGCACGGAAGAACGGAAACTCAAACGTGCCGTATGCCATCGCGGCCTGCTCGTTTTCAAATGCGCCTTGATGGAGCATTTCACCATCGGGATGTTGCCACTTCTTTTCAAACTGCATAGTATGGTACATTTTGAACGCGTTGATACTGGCTTCGCTGTCCCATACCAAATTCACCTTATCGCCATCGACCTGTATAAACGGGGCGCTGTTGGAATAATGATAAATCTGCGGATCGTTGGAAATGAATCCGTACAGATCGGTCTTACCGTCACCGTCCAGATCCTGCGTCAACTGTTCCGCCAGTTCCATGAACGTATCCCAGTTCCAGTTTCCGTCTTTCCACAGATCATACGGCGTTTTCTCAACACCGTACCGCTCGAAAATCGCACGGTTGTACCACAGGAACTGTGCTTGAATCTGCTGGACAGTCAACGTATAGTGTTTGCCGGCAAATGCGTAGGCTTCGACAATATTCTGATTGTTCAGCGACTTTACATCAATATAATCATCGACCGGCTGCAGAATATTGATGCCCCAGTTCGGCATATCGCCCCAATAGACCGAAACCATATCAGGCTGCGTGCCGGCTGCGATCAGGTTTTGCAGTGTGCTGGCATAATCCGCATAAGGCAATACCTTAACATCGACCTTTCCGCCGTAAAGTTCCTCATACTTTTTCGCGGCAATGCCGGTAGCGTTTTCCAAATCGTACGAACCGTCATCATTGTAAAAATGCGGCTCGTAAAACGAATAGACCGTAACGTCACCCAGTTTTTTGCTTTCTTTTTTGCTGTTGCCGCATCCACTGAATACGACTGCTATCATGATGACAGCCAGCAATAACGCACATCCCTTTTTCAACATAACTCTTTCCTCCTGAGAAAATTAATTTTATCCGACAATGCCGGAATTGGTAACACTTTCAACAAAAACCTTCTGCACCAAAAGGAACAGAATCAACATCGGGATGACCGCCATCAGCATCGCCGCCTCGATATATACGACCTGCTGATTATACGCACCGTGTCCGCTGGCGGCACCCAAAACTTTGGTCATATCGGTATAAACCGTGAGCAGCCGCTTGGAAACAACTCCCATTTCGGTCAAATAAGTGCCCGAGATATCCGTGTCGTTCCAGTACCAGACCAGTGAAAGCAATCCCACCACCACGACCGGCGGTTTCATATTCGGCAAAACGATGCGAATAAAGGTCTTGACCGGACCCGCGCCGTCGATATAAGCCGAATCTTCTAATTCCTTCGGAAAGCCTTTGAAAAACTGCATAAAGATCAGCACAAACATTCCAGAATACAGTCCGGCACCGAAAAAGGCCGGCAATAAATAAACCATCGGCGTATCTAAAAGATTAAATTCAAAAGTACCGTTTGTCACCGTTCGCAGAATACTGATCACGCCGAAAAACGTAAAGTCTTTCATACCGAGATAACTGGCAACACTGGTCACGCTGGGCGGCAAAACAATAGTGATAAACAGCACCAGCATCCAGAGCGGCTTTTCCCGGAAATCAAACCGGGCAAACCCGTAACCGGTCAGCGCACAGGTGATAGTTGAAAGAAACGCACTGCCGACGCTCAGCAACAACGAGTTGATCAGAACAGTTTTGAAATCCATTTGATTCCACATGATTTTCATATTATCTAAAGTCAGTCGGTTGGAGATCCAAACAACTGACGGATCCAAAATATCCGCCTCTGGCCGAAATGCCATAACGATCATATAAAGGATCGGATAAAGCAATGTAAAGCTCATCGGGATCAGAAACAGATAGACCAGAAAATTACTGCCGATCTTATTCACTCGCCCGATTTTGTTCTTGCTTTTCAACGAACTTCACCCCATTTCCGCCTATTACGCATTCCGATACCACTTACGCAGTAAAAATGCAACCAATCCGACGACCGCCAAGACGACCAGCAAATCGACCATAGCAATCGCACTGGCATATCCGTAATCGAATTTTGTGAAAGCCTGCGTCTTGACATACTCAATTACACCACTGTTTCGCGTATTGGCAACGATGGTATAAATCACGCATAAAAACAGTGTTGGCCGTGTCATCGGATAAGTAATCTTCCAGAATTCTTCCCACTTCGTTGCGCCTTCCACTCTGGCGGCTTCGTACAGCGAAGAAGGAATACCCTGCAACGCCGCCAGACATAGCAGATATTGCACTCCGCACGCCCAACAGACATCCACAACCATTCCGACGATTTTCTGCAAAACGCCCAACATGGCTTCCCCTATTCCGAGTGAAGCCAGCAGATCCTTGATCATTGTAATATTATCAAACAATTCCGCGCCCGCACTATCACTCGCAAAAAGTGCAACTGCCAGTTCATCGCTTTTGAAGAGAATCATGATACTGCCGGAAAGAACAATGACCGGCAGAAAAAAGATTGCGCGAAATAAGGTTCGACCCGGAAACTGTCGGTTGAGGATCACAGCAACCAGCAATGCAAATGCCACGACCAGCGGAACCTGATACAGCAGCTCAACCAACATCGATGAAAGCTTTGGCATAAATTCAGCATCTTTCCGGAACAACTGCACGTATTTATCAAAGCCGACCGGTGTCAGTAGCAATCCGTCAAAACCGGAAGTAATATCATTGAAACTGTACCAGACTGTCTTGATAAACGGTACGATAAAAAAGAACAAGACTCCTAAAACCCACAAGGCGATAAATCCTCTGCCATACATGGCTTTCCGAGCTGTATAAGACAGCTTTTTCATGTTCTCTCACCTCACATACGCATAAGATACCGCATCAACGCGAATACCTTGGACAGTGACCGGCACATCGTTATAATTAAAGATTACCTTCGCACCGTTTTCATAAGTAGACTGATAGACTCCGACTGCCAAGCGTTTGTGGTCAGTCAAACCGCCGGAGGCGGTCTGTGCAAACATATCAAAACGCTTCACTGTATCCGTGATCTGATCAAAATACACATCAAAATTCCCAATTGTTTCGTCCTGCAAATAAGTATTCCGCAAATCGGTCGTTTGAGTTGCCATCACACGATAGGACGGATTGCAATGATATTCCAGCATCTTCAAGACCGCTTTTTCATCGGTTGATACCTCATTCAACGTGTCGGCACTGTAATCGGCAAATTGTGAAATCACCAATTGTGCAAATGGCACATCGTACGTAAATCCATTCACCATACTGGAATGAGCCGGCAAATTGACGATATCAGTCACGTAAGGCAACATATAGCCGTAAAAGCGTTCAGCAACATTGCGCTCGTATCGTTCGGCATTCTTTTTCAAGATTTCCTTGTAGCATTCCAACGAATCCTGACGGGAAATTTCATCTGTTTTCGAAAAATCGGAAGACAACACCGACAGCCCCATATCCCCGAAACAGGTCACTTTCTGTTTTTTGAAAGAATCATACATTTTGTCGTATATCCCGTTCAGGTAAGTCGGGCACATCACGGAAAAAGATTTCCGGCTTTTCTTATCGATTTCTCCGGTATTCTGCGCGATCGGTGAAACGACCGCTTTGGTTCCGTGAACACCGCGGCACACGTTGGCGGAAAGCGAAACACCGTTTCCCGCACGGTACACGCGCACAGAATCAATCATCGGTACTATTGCCGCACCGCAATTTAAAAGATCATTCCAACCTTTTTTTATTACAGATCGGTTAAATTGTCCTTTGGTCGGAACAACTGTATAGTCACCGGAGCCGAACATTCCGTAATACAACACCGTCTGCTCCGAAACACCGGCAGCTTTCAGGCGATTGATAAATCCGGTCACCTGTTCTGCATTAGTCAAAACGAAATCAACATCCTGCAAAACGCCAAATCGGTTTTCGGTTTTCTGAGTCACACCGACCGTTTGCAGATACAACCGGTTTTTTCCGGGGTCTGTCGATTTTCCCGTCGCAAACGTGTTATAATAATCCACCGTTTTTCGAGCAATATCCGCATAAGTGAACGACTCGGCCATCGGCGCATAACAGACAGTGAAATTTCCTTTGTATCCGATTTTTTCCTGGAAAACCGCCAACGGCCGCTCGTTAATAGTATCCTCGTATAACGCGATCGTATCACGCGAACGAACCGTGCAAATCGGTGCGACAGCGCTGTAACCGGTATAAAAACCTTCTCCGACGACTTGTAACGATGAGATTGCGTCACCTTCGGTGACCGTACCGATCACACCTTGCTGTCCACAGGATGCGAAAACCGGGAACAGCAAATCTTCCTTGTTTGCGGACTGCACCTTAGTACTAAGTACGCTGTCCCGCCCGTAAATCGGTTTTTCATACTGTAATTTAGACAGGTGATCGTCCTGTTTGGTCAGTTCAATCACCGCGCCGCATCCATCCGGCACAAAGAGATAACCTTTTTCGTTTGCCCCGACCGATGCAAAATACGGCAGTAACTTCACGGTAGAGATTTTACAGTCGCCGCTTTCTTTTAGATTCTTATAAGGAATCGTCACAGAAAGTCCCTGGGCCGTCAACCGATAAACCACACAGATTTCAAAATCTTCTTTGGTGAAATAATAGCAGCAGCAGATCGCCTCGCCATTGGAATAAACCGACAAACCGTTCTTTTTGACCGAAGCGGTTTGCGAAGTGACTTCTGCCAAATCATGGTGAGCATTATAATATTGCACGATCAACTGAGACTGCAGCCACTGTTTACCCAATCCATTCGCCAACAAATCAGCTTCCGGTTTTTCGGGATTGCTATGCCACGTCTTACCGCTTGCCTTTTCGGTCAGGAGAAACTGACCGGTCGCGTTATCCAAATCCAGCGAATACCGATTATTTTCAAGGAAGGCATGCCCCGAAACGGATTGTTTTTGCATTCCTTCCAGATCGACCGATCCATTTAACGGTTTGTATTCGGTGCTGACAAGTGTGCCGTTACTGCTGCGCAGGAAGAGAAAACCGATCCCACCGATCAACACCAGAACAGCCAACAGTATAATCAGCCATTTCTTTTTCATGGATCTGTTTTTCCTCCTTACATTTTATACTGAAATTCCTGCAATAATTGCGAAAGGAACGACGTAATTTTCCCGATCAGCGTTGCCAATAGAATCAATACGAAAAGAATAAATACGAGTGCCAACACCGTCAGTAACAGACTGACAATGGTTTTTAAAAAAGAATACTCATTCAATTGCAGCGTTGCAATAAAGACCAGCAAAGCCGACCAAATAATCCCGATCGTTTCCACGCCGGTCACAAAAACTGCCTCCCGCAAAGTCATCACATTACTCATGGCGATTGCCAAAATTCCGCATATCACATAAGGCGTCAGCGCATAGGCATAAGCAACCGCCAGTTCCTTTACTTTCCCTTTTCCGTCGATAAAGGTTCCGACTGCCCAAACACAAGCAACAAAACACGCAAAAATCAGCACAAATTGCAGAATTTCGGAAATATAATTATTTTTCAGTCCCTGCTCCGGATTAAACAGAAATCCTTTCATAGAAAGACTGAAAAGACGAGTCAATAAAGCCAACCCGAAGATGATTGCGGCATACAGAACACTTCCGCGGTTTTGCTCTTTGATTTGACTGAAAGAAGCCGGATGTCCCAATACATACCACGGTTTCATCTTAGTTTTCTGCAAAACGTAAACGGTTGCCTCTTCCTTGACGGTCGCTTTGGTCATCCAGATCCATAAGCCCACCAGTACTGCGGCAATTGCCAGAAAGACAATCCAGAAATATTTCCCGATGATTTCGGAACGGTATGTTTCAAAACACTGGCTATACCCGTCGGTATCCAATGCCGATTTGAAATAACGCATTCCGTTTTTATAATCTCCCTTTTCAAGGGCTGCCTGCCCTAAACCGGATAGCACCCACGCCAAATTTCCGGTAATTTGATTGATTTTTTTATAGTAACCGGCTGCCTGTTGAATCTTACCGTTCTGATACAATGTACTGCCGGTACGCAGGAGATCGGCATATTCAGTCGGCGCAAAAAACCATACGGAGTTTCCTTCCGAATCAAGGACCAGAACTTTTTCACCAAGATGCTCAACGGCGATCGGTTTGACAAAAGTACCTTTTTGATCAGAAACAGCGCCGAAAACACCTAACAGATGATTTTCGGAATCATATTGAAAAACCTTGCCCTTTTCAGCATCCAAAACCGAAACGATACCATTCTCATCCACAGTCAGATCACAAAACGAATTCATGATTTTTCCATCCGGTTTAACATCGCCGAAAACATTGCTGTAAGCGATTGCAGTAATATCGTTACCGTAGGGACTTAATTTTTTGATCTGCGCTGTTTCAAGCGATTTATCGTTAGAACAAACATAGACCAAATCATCTTTATTCAGGCAAAGACTGCTGTAATTCGTCGGAACGGCGGCGACAGTACGATCAATCTGCTCCTGTGTGCGAAATTTGTTCCAGAACTGTTCCAGCAACAACTGTCCTGTCATAGTCACCTTATTGGCACCGAAATAACTGATGAATTTTCCCGTAGCGTCGAACTGGATCAACCCGTCATAAGCACCTTCAGAAACGACATAGATCAGCTCGTTTTCCTGTACGGCAATGCGCAGCGGTTTATAAACAAAATCGTTGGTGATCTGTGCTGAAACCGGCTCACCGAAGCGTAGTACTTCTTCGCCGGCCATATTCACAACCACTACACATTTTCCTTCGTACTGTGTAATATAGATTTTCCGATCCGCCGTGATAAAAAAGCCACGGGCATCATCATAATTAACCGACTTTGCAGTCAGCGTTTCGCGGAACTGACCGGTTTTCAGATCGTATACATCGATTCCGTGAGCGGTAAGAATATACAAACCGTTTTCAAATACCATCATATCGACCGCAGTTGAAAAATCACCGTCGATTTGTTTTTCCGGAGCGTAATATGGCGGTGTCGTAAACATCTTGCCATCCACGTCATAATTGTACGAATAAGCGATCTGCCCTTCTAAAAGAGAAGGATCTGTTTCGGCGGATACCGTCGCCGGAACAATTGGCACACATACCACAAGCAGAAGCGCAAAAGCAAGCAAAAATCTTTTCATACGCTCCTCCTTATTCCTTGATGCCGGAACTGGACATCGTTTCCATGATGTTGCTTTGACTAAAAACGAAAAACAGGATATTCGGGATCAATAACAGCAAACTGGCCGCCGCACCGACACCGGCACGGGCAATCCCGCTGGAAGCGATCTGCGAAAGCATATACGGCAGAGTCTTGATATTTTCTGTAAAAATCATATTGCTGGCGGTCGCACCCCAGACACCCTGGAACGTAAAAATCATCATCGTAATCCACGCCGGTTTCTGATTGGGCATAACAATATTCCAGAAAATCCAGAATTCACCGGCGCCCTCTACACGAGCACTTTCAATAATGGACATCGGAAAGCCATCCATAAACTGCTTCATCAGGAAAACACCCATGGTCGACCCCAAAGCCGGAATAATAATAGAAAAATAAGTATCGACGATTCCCAGTTTGGAAAAAATGATATACTGCGGAATTCCCATAACCGTAGAAGTGAAGGTCATAGAAAAAACCATTAAACTGTTAAGCAATTTTTTCCCGGCAAAGTCATGTTTAGCCAACGGATAGGCACACATGGACGCAATAATGACATAAAAGCCGACTGTGATAATCGTTACAAAAATGCTGTTAAACAAATAGCGGGAAAACGGAACCCACATATTAGTCGACAAATCCAACAAATCCAAAAAGTTGTTGCCGGTCGGATTCTGGACAAAAAAGCGCGGCGGGAACAGATAAAACTCTTCCAGTGGTTTAAAGGCATTAGCTACCACATAGATCAGCGGCAACAAGGTAAACAGCCCGTAAGCACCGAGCAGAACGATCATAACGATATCGCCGCCGACCGAACGGCTTAAACGCTTGTAGGAGTGTTTTGTTTTTTGCTTCATGACCACCCTCCTACCTGCCGACCCTGCTTAACAGCAGGTTACATAGCTTATATGCAAACGTGATCATGACGAACAAGACCACACTGATTGCCGCGGCATAACCCATTTCCAAACGGGTACCGGAATAATCGGCAGCATGCAGCAACAGCGTATGTGCCGAATAGTCCACACTGGGATTTCCGCACAACTGTGCCGACAGGTCGCCGCAGGAAAAAGAAGCGGCAATCTGAGTAATAGCGCCGAACAACAACATTGGTTTCATACTGGGCAAAGTAATATACCACAATTCCTGCCAGCGGTTACGGATGCCGTCAATCGCTCCGCTTTCATACAGACTGCGATCAACATTTTTCAACCCTGCAATAAAGGACAGGAATCCGACGCCCAGACTTCCCCACAGTTGGACCAGAATAACCATCCACAGAGCCAACGAAGAATCCTGGAAAAACAGAATCGGTTCTTGAATAATGCCGATATTCAGCAAAAACGCATTCAGATAACCGTTTGAGTCAGAACTAAACAGTAATGTAAAAACAACCGTTGTCGCGCCTGAAATTGACGGTGCGTAAAAAATCAGGGTAACCAGTGCACGCAGACGTTCGCTCGGCAAGTCGTTGATAAACCATGCCACGACGAACGAAAGCAAGAACGCAACCGGGCCGGTAATAACCGCAAAAATCAGCGTATTGCTTAACGCCTTGATAAAAATGCTATCATTCAAAAATAGGTTGATATAGTTATTCAGTCCGGCCCAGGTCAGTTTCTGAAACATATTATAGTTGCAAAAACTCAACAGGATAGAGGCGACAGCCGGAATAAAGGTCGTAAACAGGTAAATTGCGAGGAACGGCAGCATCATCAGCCAGCTGGAGCGCTGCGACCACATGACCGCGAAAATGTTTTTCTTGTTTCGCTGTTGCATCAGCGTGCCCCTCCTCATCGGTAAGATTCCAGTTCTTTATATTTTCGTGTGATTTCATCATCCATCTGACGGCTGTACTTGATCATCATTTCTTTCAGGTTGTTTCCACTGTTGACCGTCATATAGAAAATATTGTTCATATTGCGTGTAATAATGTAACTGACCGGCGTTCCGGGGATGGATTCGACCCATCCGCGCTGTGCCTGCAGTTTCTGGATCTGCGTAGAAGACCAGTTCAAAGTGTCGAACGCCTCCACATTGGCTGTGGCGTATCTTCCGGAACGTCCGAGAATGTTTTCAATTTCCAAACCGAAACGAGACTGAATATCAGCAGAAGTCCACCATTCCAAAAACGCCATGGCCTCTGTTTTTTGTTTGCTTTCATTGACGATGGCACTAGCCGTCCCCGTATCCGGAACACTGCGATCGATTCTCCCGTTTTTCATTGTTCCGGGTACCGGATACATTTTCCAAAGGCCCTGCACTTCCGGTGCCAGCACCGCAAGCGTATTATAGAATGAAAACGGTGCAACCACGACCGGCATTTCGCCGCTTCTGAAACGGTTGGCAGCATCATAACTGATAGGCGTTTCATAATCGCTGTAAAGACTGACAAACTTTCGATACACGTTATAGGCCCCTTCTGTGCCGAAGATCGTTTTTGTCAGATCTTTATTGTAATAGTTCATCCCATTCTGCAGTAACATCGTATTCACAATATCAGTCGGAATGCCGGCGGTCATGTGATACTGACTGAAAACCGCCAACTGTTTGAGCAAATCATCCCAGGTTTCAGCAGCTTTCAATCCCAATTCATCGTAGATATCAGTACGAATGAACATCATGTTATATTCCTGCGTATTCGGAAACGCGTAGGCGGCGCCACGATAGGAATACGGACGCATCGCCGTTTCGCAGAAACGGGAAACGATTTTATTGTACTGTTCCGGATACTCCGTCAGATCAGAAAATGCCTCACGGACACCCAGATTGATTGCGGTTGTCGGATCGATTCCCATCACAACGTCCGGCCCTTTTCGAGCCATTATTGCCTCGGAAAGACCGGCCGTCACTACACTGACGCGCACATTGATTCCCGTTTCAGGTGTGAACGTATCGGTAATCATATTATTGATAATCTGCGCCTGATCACGCCCCATCATGCACCAGACATTCATAGAACGACTCTTATCAGGCGTTGCACTGCCGATTTGATTATAATCCTGCGTAAAAGAAACGATGAAACGCCTGATCTCAAATCCCAGCCGTTCAAAAAAGTTCATATCAGCAGTCAAATCGTTTTCCGGTTTCTGCGATAAAACGATCTGATCCAATTCCAACGGTTGCGTATTTAGCGAAGACAACTGAGAAGCCAGGGTACTGATGTTCGATTTGAAAGTCGCCAGTGATGAAACAACCAGATCCTGTTTTTTCGAAAAATCGTTCAGCTGTTTACTGAACTGATTCAAAAAATTAATCGATGTTCCGGAAGAACCACTGTTTTTTTCCACGCGGTCAATCTCGGATTTCAACACACCGGAAAGCCGTTTGAAATCGTCGGACAGGGTAACAATTTTACGGAACAGTTGATAGGATCGGTTCGTATCCGGCGTAGTGCCGGTGATCATGATGATACTGCGATAAATCGCATTCAGTTCGGTGACTGCTTGACTGATCGTGTTGAAGGTATCCAGTGCATCCCCCATCACCGTTTCCATTTTCAAGGTATGCAGACCCTGATCCAGCCAAACATAAATGTCGTTTTCCCCGTTGTTCAACGTTTCAACATACCAACTGCGATCATAGTGGAACGGATAAGTATCAAGTTCCCGATACAAGACCTTGCCGTCAACACTGATACGACGATAACTGTTAAGCCCACGGGATTCATTTTGACGGACCCGCATGGAAATATTATAATATCCGGCTGTTTTCGCCTCAAAATCCCATGTGATCCACTGACCGGGTGTCGTCCACGTCGCGTCTCCGATTGTATTCAGATAAACAGACGTATAACTGTATGGTGAAGTCTTATTACTGGTCAGATCATAGGTCGGCGAAAGACTGGAATCAGATTTCAATGATGCCTTTTCAGCTTCCAGAACAATCCTTTCATTTCCCGTACCGACGTCTCCGACCGGTTTATAGGG
>JAZUFP010000328.1:0-2950 GCA_045640765.1 Acutalibacteraceae bacterium | reverse complement strand
GATACGGATTTCATGGTGCCGGCATGCAGCCGGCGTTTAATCATGGTCAGTTCCCGGCGAGCCATAAAGGATTCAAATTCGGCGTAGTCTTCATCCAGATCATTGTTGAGGTCGTAAATTTTGCGCGGGGTGATGATTTTGATGTTATGTGCCTTGAACGTTTCGAGGATCAATCCCTGCTCGCTGGTTCTCCCGCGGCCGAGACGCTGGATATCAACGCAAAGGACAGCGTCGAAACAATCGTTTTCGGCATCTGCCAATAATTCAAGCATCCTGGGGCGCGCGTAAAGACTGTCACCGGACACGACTTCCTCATACACTTTGTGAATTATAAAGTCGGGCTGACGAGCGGCAAAGGATAATAATGTTTCTTTGTGCCGGCGCAGGGTTTCCTCGATCGAAAGATCGTCGGTATCGGCGCGGCTTTTTCGCAGATAGACAGCGGCAAGCATTTAATCATTCCTTTAATATTTTTTTAATTGCTTATAAAGAAATAATCCAAATTACAATAAAAATGATACATTTAACAAGTTTTTTAAAAGCAAAACCGCCAGAAATACAATCAAGTATAGTTGAAACTATTGTAAATAAAATTCCGATACATAAAAAAGCATACACACCGAAAGTTTTATTTGAATGAGAAACAATTTTTTTGCAAATTTCCAAACTGATCCCGGCCGATAACGAATAAACGGCGATTGTTGCAATCCAAGAATACGGGGTGAAACTGTTCGACCACAATATAACAAGTAGGCGACCGATAAAGTATTTGCCAATAATATCGAATAATATTAAATAAGAAACAAAAAATATAAGAACATAAGAGATTATGCCTGCAAAAACGGATAAAATGTTAAGTGGAATATCTTTGAGTGAATTTTTCATGATTAATTACATCCTTTCATTTAATTACAGAAGTAAATCCAACGGCTTTGCCGAGGATGCGGATATCGTTGAGCTTGTCGCCGGTGAACACCATCGGGGCGTATTTGGGATTGCACGGTACCAGGTTCACGGTGCCGGGGGAAAGGTAGACACGTTTCAAGGTGGCCTCATCACCGATCAGCACGGCGGCGATTTCGCCGTTCTCGACGGTCGGCTGCTGGCGGATATAGACGATATCACCGTCCATGATCCGGGCGTCTACCATGCTGTCACCTTTACAGTGGAGGGTGAAATCACAATGGATCGTGTCGGGTACGTCGTCGTAAGCGTCGATATTCTGTTCGGCAAGGATCGGATCGCCACAGGCGATCGTACCGAGCCGCGGTTTTTTTACAAAAGAGGGCATGGGGAGAATGTTGTCAAAATTATAAGAAATAGATTCATCGGCCCAGCCCATAAGATAAGCAGGCGTGGTTTCAAGCCGATCAGCAATGAGTTTAATTTTGCTTGCCGGGATGTTGGAAATTATACCAGTTTCATATTTGTGAATAGTTTGTTTTGTGGTATGCGCGGCAGCGGCAAGTTCTTCTTGGGTTAATCCGAATTTGCTGCGAAGTATTTTGATACGCTTGCCAATTTCCATAGTTATCAGCTCCTCTATTGGGTATTATAATATGACAAAAATAACTTGTCAAGAAATATTTCGCACAAAAAGGGCAAAAAAGTGCTTGACAAGTTACAAAAAGCGTGATAAAATGCAAGTAACTTAAAAGTTACGCAGGAGGTGATAAGATGCTGGATCGGAAAGAATTTCGCGGAGAGATGGTCAGAAATGGATACACATACGAAACATTAGCGCCGGAGCTTGGAATGTCAGTCAGAACTCTTAAAACGCGTGTTAAAACAGGGGATTTCCACACGAAAGAAATTGAGATTATAATTGCGTTGTTTCAGTTATCAGACCCAATGCGAATTTTTTTTGCAAATTGAGTAACTTATAAGTTACAAGTACAAGGAGAAATGAAAATGAATGCAATCATAATTACCGCAAGAACGAGTTGTCCGGAAAAGACATCGGTGATTTATTTAAGACCACAAGTAAAAGCACCATCCAGCGACTGAAACATTGAATAGGACAAAACCGAAGAAACATACACCGAAACGGAGGGGATATGAATGAGCGAAAGGATATTACCGCAGTTTGAACGTCTGCCGGAATCGGCACGAGCGGCAACAGCGATCCCGGAGGATGCGGAAGTTGTAAATATTACTGACAAGTTCGATGAGGGCGGACCGATCGTTATATCGTATACCCGCCGCAGTGAGCGAGCGGACGAGGCCCGGGAAGAAAATCGCAGGAATTTACAGTTTGCAATCGACCGCGCGTTTGGCGCGCTGGAAAAAAGAAGGAGTAATCATCATGAAAAAGAGCATTATGCCACCGGACAGTAGTTACAGTCAGGAGCAGACCGGATATCTGCATCGACACGAGGTATTTTTCGGACAGAATCGGCAAACGTCGTTGAAATACGGTTTGTTCGTTTATCTGATGCCGGCGATGCACAACATGAGCGACATGGGCGTACATTTCAATCATGAATTCGATCTGCGGTTAAAGCGGATCGGTCAGCGAGCCGCCATGAACCATTACGGATGGACGGTCGAACAGTTCGTTGAGATCTTCGGAAAGAATTATCTTGAAACAGAATGTGAAGAAATAGCTGTTTCAGAATCGGAAGAAAATTTATTCCGGCTGATTGAATGCTACGATCCTGTATTTTAAGGAGGGAAATTTATGTTTGTGATGAATGATCAACAGTTCTGGACGCTGGTTTTGTTTTCGGCTGTTTTTGGGATTTGCGTTTGTGCGCTGCTGGCGGAAATCATCAAATGCAGAAAGAACAGAAAAGAAACAAGTCAATGCGAGCGGCAAACGATGACAGCCGAGGAAGAATACGCGCGAGCGTACGGAATTGATCCGCAATCGATATACCGGATGCGCTTCCGCAGGATCCTGCCGACGCTGATCGTCGGTGACGAGGGACAGCACAATGGCTGAATGTTA
>JAZUFP010000327.1:0-3129 GCA_045640765.1 Acutalibacteraceae bacterium | reverse complement strand
AATTTTACTGAGTTTCTTTTGCATAATTTTTTCTCCTTTTTATATTTTTTGCACACGGTTTCCCGATGTGCCGCCGGGGAACAAAACATTCCTTTCCTTTTCCGAAAACTCCTTTCCGTTTCTGGATTTTATGTCGATTTTTTCACACAGGTTGAATTCGTGACCCGCGTTCCGGACGAAGCGCACATCACACCGACAGTTACAATCATCCATTTTTTATCATTATACCGCCGCAAATATGATTTGTATACAAAAAATTATACCGAATTATATAAAAAAATAAACATTCTAACGAAAAAAGGGCCGAAAAGTCCCGTTTTTTGTTGCAAACGGCAGGAATTATGCTATACTGAATAAAAAATTGTACCGTTTTTGGAGGGCAAATTATGATCATACATATCAGCGAAAAGGAACTGGCGGAACGGATCGCGCTCAACAAAACCCGGCTGGCGGAATCTTCCTACTATCAGATCGGCGAAGTGTTTTCGCCCGACACCTACGACTGGCCCGCCGACAAAGAAGGCAGGGCTCTGCTCGCGTTCGTTTCGCATTATAAGATCAGCGGCGAAAAAATCCCCTGCATGGACGAAATGATCCGGGAAATGCCGTCAAAACTGAATGAAAAGGGTTATTTCGGTACCACCCGTACCGACGTGATCGTCGAACAGCAGTTGTCCGGTCATTCCTGGCTGCTGCGCGGACTGTGCGAATATTACGAGCAGTTTTCCGATCCGTTCGCCCTGCAAGCGATAAGGAACATCACCGAAAATCTGTTTCTGCGCACAGGCGGATGTTACGCGACCTACCCGACAGACCGTTCCCGGAAGGACGAGGGCGACGTCAGCGGCACCGAGACCGGCCGCTGCGGAAACTGGCTTTTATCCAGCGATATCGGCTGTGCCTTCATGAGCATTGACGGACTTTCCCACGTCTACAAAATCACCGCTGACAACGCCGTCAAAGACCTGCTGGACGAAATGATCGACACCTATCTTGCCATTGACAAGGCAGATCTTCGCGTGCAGACCCACTGCACCCTGACCGCCGCGCGCGGCATGATGCGGATGTACGGCGTAACGAAGCGGGAAAAATACCTGAACGGCGCGAAGAACATTTACGAACTGTACGTCCACGGCGGCGGAATGACCGATACCTACCAGAATCTGAACTGGTGGTTACGCCCCGACACCTGGACCGAACCCTGCGCCGTGGTCGATTCGCTGATGCTGGCGCTGGAACTGTATAAGGCGACCGGGGACGGATCTTTCCGCAAGATCGCCGCGCGGATCTGGCACAACGGTTTTTCCACCCTGCAAAGAGATAACGGCGGCGCCGGCACCGACACGTTAGTGACCTTCGGCAGTCCGTGGGACGATTTGGCCGCGCAGATGTACGAAGCGTTTTTCTGCTGTACCATGCGTCTGGCGGAAGGATTGTGGTACGTCAACGAAAACCGCGACCTGCTGTACGCCGAAACCACCGGCCGCGTGACCCGGAACGAACGGGGCGTTTACACCGATGAAGACCTCGTTTATGCCCTGCCCGACGACGCCCTTTTGCCGTACGCCGGACCGTCGGTCGAAGTCGACGGAATGATGCTGACACCGATCGTGAAATATTACCGTGTACCCAAAGAGATCATTGAAACCGCGAAGCAGAAGATCGTTTTCCGATAAAATACGTTTTTGAAAAACAACAAAACCGCCGAAAGGGAGATTTTATCCTTTTCGACGGTTTTTATTTGCCTTTTTTCGGGTTGAAACGTACGCTTCGGGAGGAGTAAGCCCCTCCCCTGCGGGAATGCGGAAATTTGATTCGCTTATTTGATCAGCCGTACGGTCTTGATCTCAAACGGGCGGAAGGTCAAACCGATGCCGCCGTCCGTGATTTCAAGCGGCCGGCCGTTCGCTTCCAGCATATCGGTCTGTTCCGCCGCGCGCACCGTGCCGCCGACGGTCACCGTGCAGTCGGCACAGCACCCTTCGGTTTCGTAAAGCCGCGCGATAAAGCCGTTTCCGTCCTCCGCCGGTTTGACCGTCTCGATAATGACGTTTTCGGCATCGACCGTCAGCAGGGAGCCGCCGGGGATGTTGAACGAACCGTCGAACACCGCCGCCGGACTGTTCAGTTCATACGCCGGGCGGATGACCGACGCGGTCGAAAATCCGGTTTCATGCACCAGCAAAGAATAGGTGAAGCGATGAACGCCCTTGTCCCCGCGCAGGTCGGGACGCAGCCCGCCCTTATGCAGTGTCAGGCGCATATCGTTTTCGCGGACGGAAATACCGTACTTGCAGTCATTTAAGATCGCCACGCCGAAACGGTTGTCCGAAAGGTCGGTCCACTTGTGATTGCAGACTTCAAACTGGGTCTGATCGGTGCAGTAGTTTTCGTGCGTCGGGCGTTTGATGTTCCCGAACTGGGTTTCAAAACGCGCGTCGCTCGACAGAACGTTGACCTTGAAACCGACCTTCAACAGACTGTGCGGACTGTTCCAGTCGACGACCGATTCAAAATCCACCCTCGGAGAATCGGCGTAAAAGACGATATCCTGCGTCAGCGAGGAATCGCCGAAACGGTATTTTGCCCGGACACGCAGTTGCAGCGCGCCGACCGAAACGACTTCGCTCGAAACGAAATCGCATACCGGGTACATTTTTTGCGGTTGGTCATAATCAATATCCCAGTTGTCCCAGTTGCCCGGAATATCCTCGCCGAAATACAGCGTGTTGAGCGGAATATCGGCATCCGCGACGACTTCTCTGCCGCTCAACGTGCGGTAGGAAACGAATCTGCCGCGTTCCATTACGATATCGGCAAACGGGGTGGAGATATGATTGCCGTCCACCTTGAACGGGCATTCCGCCGGTTTCGGCGTGCCGGATTTGACCGTAGTGACCGAAAGTGCCGGCAAAGTAAGTCCCGAAACGGCGGTATGGGTTTCACCGTAAACGTCAGTATAGGTCTGCGCCACACAGTTTTCGGGCACGAATCCGTCCGGGAAAACGACCTGGTCGCCGCGCTCCCACGAAAGGGCGTTGAAAACGGTCTTTTCGGCGGCGCTGCCGTCGGTCGCCGCCTTCATGGCGTCGTTCAGACGGGCGATCGCGTTACTGTTTTCATAGATCG
>JAZUFP010000326.1:0-4177 GCA_045640765.1 Acutalibacteraceae bacterium | reverse complement strand
TTTTCCCTCGGCTTCCAGCATTTTGGCGATCAGCGTGGTGGTGGTCGTCTTTCCGTCCGATCCGGTCACGGCGAAAACGGTGGCGGGGCACAGGTCGAAAAAGACCTCCATTTCACTGGTCACGGCAATGCCCTTTTTGCGCGCCGCTTCCAATTCGGGCAGGTGGAAACTCATGCCCGGCGTGCGGAAGATGATCTCCACTTCCAGATTTTCAAGGTATCCTTCCCCCAAACGCAGTTCCGCGCCGGCGGCTTCCAGTTTGTCCGCCAGTTCGCCCAACTGTTCACGGGTGCGGCGGTCACAGACGTATACCCGCGCGCCGCGCTCCAAAAATTTGAGGATCAGCGGGGTGTTGCTGATTCCCGCACCGCAGAACGCGATGCGTTTGCCTTTCATTTGATCGTAAAACTGTTTGAAATCCAAAGAAAACGCCTCCAAACGTTAATAAACATAAATATACAGATATATTATACTTGTATTTTCACAAAATATCAATACTTATTCATGCAGAATTTTCCATAAAAAAAGACCCCCGGCCAAATGACCGGGAGTCGGAACGGAAATTTGATTATTCTTCGGTGGGGAATTCGTTGACCGGTGCTTCCTGCGGAGCGGCAAACGGAGCCGGTTTCGGATTGGGTCCGTATTGGTTATCACCGGGCTGACTGTCCGTAGCGAGCCAGACCAGCAAAAGGATCGCGCCGACCAGCGGGATCAAACCAAACAGCCAACTCCAACCGGATCTGCCGATGTCGTGCATTCTGCGGATGAAAACACCGATACCCGGCAACAGCGTGGCAAGCGCATAAACGGCGGAAAGAAATCCCAAAAACGGGACTGCTTTGGCAAGTGCGGAAAGAACAGCGCTGACGATCATATTGAACAGGAAGAAATACCAATACTCACTGCGGCGCGATCTGCCCGTAAAGACGGTGTACTTGGAAAAAACGGTTTTGATTGCTTCTGAAAAACTCATAAAATCGACCTCCTGTAATTTGGTTAACATAATTATATAATATTGGTCGAAAAATGTCAAGAAAAAGCGTCTGTGCGATTTATTCCGTTTCGGCTTCCAGTTCCGCCAGCGCTTCCTCGGCGCGTTCCCATTCCGAAAGCGCCACCGAAAGGTCTTCTTCCACGGCGGTCAGTTCCGCCTGCAATTCCGAAAGTTTCAGGTAATCGCAGAGGTTTTCGTCCAGCCGCAGTTCGGTTTCGATACCGTCCCGCTTTTCTTCTAACAGCGCCACCTTTTCTTCCGCTTTTTGCAGGGCGCGCTCCCGTTTGGAACGCTCTTTCAGCGGGGTGGTGTAGGTCTTTTTGGGTTTGGGCGCTTCCGCCGCCGGTTTGGGGGCGGTCTGCGGCTGACGGCGCGCGGCTTCATACTGTTCGTAACCATAAGGATAAAAAGCGGCGTCCCCGTTTTCAAATACCAGCAGTTTGGTCGCCAGTTTCTGCACGAAATAGCGGTCATGCGAAACGAAGATCAGCGTGCCGCCGTAGTCGGAAAGCAGGTCTTCCAGCGTTTCCTTGCCCAAAATATCCATGTGGTTGGTCGGCTCGTCCAGGATCAGCACATTGGGACGCTCCTGAAACAGTTTACATAACGCCAGCCGCACACGCTCGCCGCCCGACAGCACGTCCAGCGTTTTGAAAACCTCGTCCCCGGTGAAAAGGAAGGCGCCTAACGACGAGCGCACCTCAAAATCGTTCAACCGCGGAAAGGCGGAAAGGAAATCGTCAAAGACGGTATTGTGGTTTACATAACTTGCAAGTTGCTGGTCGAAATATCCGATTTTCACACCGCCGCCGAACGAATAGGCGCCTCCTCGCGACGGCAGCGCGTCCACCAGTGTTTTCAAGAAGGTGGATTTTCCCAATCCGTTGCCGCCGACAATGCCGATGCGGTCGCCCCGTTCGACCGTCATGCTGACGGTGGAAAGGGTGGTATTGTACCCGATTTGCAGGTCTTTGACCGCAAGCACGTCCTTTGCCGAAACGTTTTCGGGGGAAAAGCGGGTGCGGAACGTACGGGTATCCGCCGTTTCGGGGGCGTCGATCTTTTCCATGCGGTCGATCTGTTTTAATTTGGACTGCGCCATGGCCGCCTTGGTCGCTTTGTAGCGGAAACGGTCGGCGACCGCCTGCAAATGGGCGATCTCTTTCTGCTGGGCGGCGTATTGCTTTGCCTGCTGTTCGGCGCGGATCTTCTTGGCCTCGGTATATTGGGTGTAATTGCCGACGTACCGGGCGGTTTTTCCGTGTTCGATCTCATAGACCGTTTCGACCGTCCGGTCTAAAAACATACGGTCGTGGGAAACGATGACAAACGCTTTTTTATAGCCGCGCAGATATTCTTCCAGCCAGCGCACCGCGTCAATATCAAGGTGGTTGGTCGGTTCGTCCAGCAGCAGAAGGTCGGGTTTGGACAACAACAGTTTCAGAAAGGCGATCTTGGTACGCTGTCCGCCCGAAAAATCCGAAAGCGGTTTGTACTTTTCCTCTTCGGTGAATCCGAACTGACGGATCGCCGCCTCGTATTCACGCTCGAAATAAAATCCGCCGAGGTTGGTGAACTGATCCAGCAGTGTGGTGTATTCGGCGATATCCTCGTCGCGGCGGTCGGTTTCCATGCGTTCCTGCAATTCGTCCAGCCGCGCCTTGACCGAAAGGATCCCGGTATAGGCCGAGCGCACCTCGTCTACCAGCGAAACACGGTCGTCGGCAAAGGTCATCTGACTTAACATCCCGACGGTCGGTTTGCCCGAAACGGCGAAAACGGTATCGTCCGCGCCGGTCTTTTTCGCCGGGGAAAGCTCGCCCGAAAGCAGGCGCAAAAGGGTGGTTTTGCCGCAGCCGTTGCGGCCCACCACGCCGATGCGGCTTTGGGTATTGATCTCGATATCGATCTGTGTCAGGATCGGCTCGCCCGACAGTTCGACCCGTCCGTTTCTGATCATCATCTGCATGACGAACCCTCCTTTCAAAGTAACGGGATTATTATACAGGAAATCCGCGCGGTTTGCAACCGGGTTTGCGAAAATAAAACGGGATCGTCAGCAAAAAGCGGACAACCCCGAAAAAACTATTTATCCAGAATATCTTTGACCAGACGGGAAACGGTATCCAACTGATGATCATTCAGCCGTTTCAGGTCTTGGATAATGCCTTGCAGTTTGACCGGATCGGTGTTTTCTTCCTCAAAAAACTCGCCGGGCGAAATCCCGAAATAATCGCAGATATAGAACAAACCGGTCAACGAGGGATTGGATTTTCCGGCTTCAATATTATAAATATAGCCGGGGTTTTGTCCCAGCGACAACGACATATCCCGCGCAGAAACGCCCTTTGCTTCCCGCAGTTTTGCCAATCGCAGAGAAATCATTTGTTCGTTCATGCTATCACCGTCCTACGTGTTATATTTTAGCGTATACAACTTTCCGAATGTTATTTGTCGGACGATGTTTTTGTTGAAATGTTATTTGATAGATGATATAATCAAAAATATAACAGTTTTCAGATAACGAGGAAGAATGATGAACGAAAAAATATGCTGTGGCTTCGGACATCGGGATTATTACGGCGGTACGGATTCGCTTTCGGCGGCACTGGAATATGCCGTTTCAAAAAATGCACCGTCTTTCAAACAGGCGGAAGGGGCGCGTTTGACAGAGCGTTTTCCGCGGCGGTCATAAAGAAAAAACGCCTTTCCCGAAATGATCGAAAATGGCGGATGTAAAAATCTTATTTGTCGTATTCTATTTTTCCGTTTTCGCTTTCAAACTGCGCAACCCGTTTTTTCAAAAACTGCTCGATTTCTTTGTTTGCCGAACGTCCTTCCGATTCTGCGATATAGCGGAATTTTTTGAAAAGAATGCGGTCTACCCTTAAAGTGTAGCGTATAAGTTTTTCGTTCATAAAATACCTCACCAATTTGATGTTATTATGACTCAATTATAGCGCAATTATTGCGCCAAAAACAAAACGGTGGTATAATGGCGAAAAAGTGACGCATTATTTTTTGGAGGAGTAATATGGCGAAAGTGGCGATTATCGGCTCACGAGGGCTGACCGTAAAGGATTTTCGAAAATATCTTCCGCCCGATACAAGCGAAATCGTGTCGGGCGGTGCAAAAGGGGTCGATGCCTGCGCGGAAGAATATGCCCGGAAAAATGATAT
>JAZUFP010000325.1:0-2122 GCA_045640765.1 Acutalibacteraceae bacterium | reverse complement strand
CAGTCGGCAAACTGTTCCCGGATGACCGCGTCCAGATCCAACTTCATGGCGTCCCCGAACAGAACGGTCACGTTGTCGAACTCCGCCAGCGTTTTTTGCAGAACGGGGCGCAGGCGCTCGTCCAGTTCAATGGCGGTCACCCGCTTGGCAAGACGGGCAAGCTCGGCGGTCAGTACCCCGGCGCCCGGTCCGATTTCCAGCACGCCGGTATTTTTATCGCACGCCGCCGCGGCCATGGCGGGGCACACGTCCGGATCGATGAGAAAATTCTGCCCGAGGGATTTTTTGAAGGTGAAACCGCCGTTTTCCAGCAGCGCACCGATTTCACGTTTGTTTGAAAGCTGCATGATCGTACCCCCGACTAATATACTGATATTATTATAGGGTATCTTTTTACCGGTTTCAAGAAAATTTTAGTGACAAACACAAAAAAATGTGTTATATTAAATAAAATATGTTTTTTGGATGTGAATGGAATGGATAACAGATTTGACACAAACCTGTTTGGTGAATTGAAAACGCTTCTTGACGAAATCGGTTTGCAGCAGAAAGAGGAAAATGTTTTCGGCAACGAAGCCAACCTTTTTAAGGTATATTTCAACGAAGATAAGCAACAGTATATATTGGCGCAGGCGGAACTTTCCGAGGAAAGCGACGGCTCTTTTGCGGAGATCCAAAGCGTACTGTTTGACGACAGTCAGAGTGAAAAGGACATTGCCTTTGTTGCGATCGAATTCAGCGAAACGATCCGTCAGAAATTGGGCGTGCGCCGTAAGCGCGCCGCCACGACCGAGGTCGATCTGCCCTCCGCCAACAAAAGCGGTGCCATGACCGTTTCGGGCTTTACCAAGAAGGTGCTGGACGTTTTCCCGCAGTATAAGGACGATTATAAGGCACACGTGGCGCATTACGGCAATTTTCTGTATCTCGACTTTTTTGCCGATACCCTGGTTCCGCAGATCATTGAAATACTGAATGCCGGCGCGAAAAAAACGGTCAAAAAGCTGTTTGAACTGCTGGAAACCGGATATTTGCAGGGGGACCGTGAAACCGTCAACGTGACCGTCGCCGTCATTGCCGCGGCGGTGTATAAACAGCCGGAACTGAAAGAAAAAGCACTGGCAATGCTGGACGGCAACGCCCATTACCGCCAGTGTGTGCAGGAATTTATCCCGGTTTTTGCCAAACGTAAAAAATTGATCAAAGCATTGATCAAATAAAATAAGGAAAGGGTTTTGAACATGAACGGAATGTCTTTACTTACCATTGCGCAGGCGGCCGCCGTATCGGCGGGAACGGGACTGAATCTTTCGGGTGTGTTCCTGATCGTTTTGCTGATCGTCGTCCTCATTCTCATTTTCAAGAACATCTGCGTGGTGCCGCAGGCGACCCAGTATATCGTTGAGTTTTTGGGTAAATATAAAACCACGTGGAACGCGGGTCTGCATATCAAGATCCCGCTGCTGGAAAAAATCGCTAAAAAAATCACGCTGAAAGAACAGGTGCTGGACTCTCCGCCCCAGCCCGTTATCACGAAGGATAACGTCACCATGCAGATCGACACAGTTGTTTATTTCCGCATTTTTGACGGTAAACTGTTCACCTACGGTGCCGTGAATCCGATCATGGCGCTGGAAACGCTGACCGCAACGACTTTGCGTAACCTGGTCGGTGAACTGGAACTGGACGGTACGTTGACCTCGCGTGACACCATCAACGGAAAAATGACCGAAATCCTGGACGAAGCCACCGATCAATGGGGCATTAAGGTCAGCCGCGTGGAACTGAAAAACATTCTGCCGCCGACCGAGATCCAGAACGCCATGGAAAAGCAGATGAAAGCTGAACGTGACCGCCGTGAAACACTGTTGCAGGCGGAAGGTCATAAAGCCGCCGCTATTACCCGCGCGGAAGGCGATAAACAGGCCATGATCCTTGCCGCGGAAGGTGAACGTGACGCGCGTATTGCCCGTGCCGAAGGTGA
Source organism: Acutalibacteraceae bacterium (assembly GCA_045640765.1). GTDB lineage: Bacteria > Bacillota > Clostridia > Oscillospirales > Acutalibacteraceae > UBA737. The sequence goes on along the minus strand of JAZUFP010000325.1, from coordinate 138 downwards.
AGCCAAACCCATTCTGCTGTCCAAACAGGCGGAAGCCGACGGTCTGCGCGCTTTGAAAGAAGCCGGGGTAGACGCTTCGGTACTGGAACTGAAAAAGTACGAGGCTCTCGTTCAGGTCGCCAACGGTACGGCGGGGAA
>JAZUFP010000324.1:0-3673 GCA_045640765.1 Acutalibacteraceae bacterium | reverse complement strand
GAACGACATGGCTACGATCCGACTTACAGCGAAAACCCGAACTACACCGTTGCAGACGGATTGGTATTGAATAAGGCCCAAACGGCGGTGTTATTCTGTCTGCCGAAAAAAGCGGGTGCCGTTGTCTTCCCCGAAACCGTGACCCGCATCAATGCCGACGCTTTCAGCAGTTCTGCCATTACGTCGGTTCAAATCGGTCCGAACGTCAAAACGATTGCCGACAGCGCGTTTTTCGATTGCCAGAAATTGACCACGGTCACACTTTCCAAAGGACTGAAAACCATTGGGAACTCCGCCTTTTATAACTGCAATCATCTGACGTCTGTCAGCATTCCGAACAGCGTTACCGCGATCGGTGACGACGCGTTCAGCCAATGCACCGCGCTTTCCGCCCTGACACTGCCCACCGGCATCACCAAAATCAATAACGGCACGTTTTTCGGATGCAAATCGCTGACCGGCGTTAAAATTCCAAAAAACGTGACCGACATCATTTACAATTCTTTTAACGATTGTACCGGTTTGAAATCGTTTAACGTGCCGGCGAATGTCACACGCATCGACAGCGACGCCTTTACCGGCTGTACCGCACTGACTGATTTTACCGTCAGCGCCGACAATCTGACCTATTCTGCCGAAAACGGCGTTCTTTTCAACAAGAAAAAAACCAAGTTGGTTCGCTATCCGACCGGCAGATGGGGTGCGTACACCCTGCGTACCGGCGTTGTCACGATCGGTGCCAAAGCCTTTGCCGATACCAATATTTCCAAAATCACCTTTAACAAAACTGTGAAAAATATCGGTCCGCAGGCGTTCAGTAACTGTCAGTCGCTGACTGCGATCAAAATCCCGGAAACCGTTACCGGGATCGGAACAGGCGCGTTTGACCGCTGTTTTGCCTTAACAAGCGCTGTTCTGCCCAACTCGGCAACGACCCTCGGAACGGGGATTTTCTGTATGTGTAAACTGTTACAGTCCGTGACGCTGGGCAATGCGATCAAACGTGTTCCGGAATCCACGTTCCGTGAATGTGAAAGTCTGAAAACCGTCACGATTCCGGACAGTGTGACCCTGATCGGACCCGACGCTTTTGCATCCTGCCGCGCGCTGACCGAGATCCGGTTGCCGAAAAACCTGACCTCGATCCGTTCATTCGCGTTCTTCGACTGCGGCAATCTGGAACGAATCACCGTTCCGCACGGTGTCACATTTTTGGGAGAATATGCTTTTGCCGATTGCGGTCGCCTTGCTTCGGCAACGATCGGCAACGGCATCACGACACTTCCGTTGGGGCTGTTTAATAACTGTTATGCGTTAAAGAAACTGTATTTGCCCAAAACCGTTACCGCGGTCAAATACGGCGTTTTTGAAAACGACAGCAGCGACCTTTGCGTTTACTATTCCGGAACCGCGCAGGATTTCAAAAAAATAGCCGTCACCGATTCGGAAAACACCAATGCGACCTTCCTTTCCGCGTCGAAAAAATACGGATTCATCGCACCGAATATCCCCTATAATTTAAGGGGTTACAAATTCTTTGTGCATTGTGTCCGGCTGTGCTGGTCTACCGTAAAGGGTGCCGCCGGTTATGATGTCTGCAACACAACGACCGGGACCCATACCTACTCGACCAATCCGTATAAAACGATTTATGAACTGGACGCCGGAACGACCTATCGGTTCAAGGTCCGCGCCTATACCGTCAACAACGGCAAGCGCACCTACGGTCCGTATTCCTGCGCAATTTTGACGTCAACGACCCCGGCACGGGTGACAAAGCCGACAGTCACACCGGGATCAAAGAAACTGACCGTTTCCCATAAAGCCGTCGCAAGAGCGACCGGCTATCAGATTCGCTACAACGCCAAATCAAAACCGGCAAAAATAATGACCACCAAACTGACGAAAAACACGCTGAGTCGTCTGAACGGCAATCAGATCTATTATGTCAAAGTCCGCGCTTACAGACGTGTCAACGGTGTGACCTACTACGGTCCTTATTCCAAGATCGTTCGTGTCAGAACCAAACCCTGATCCGTAATACGGCAAAAAATTACCCGTCGAAGAATCCTTCGGCGGGTTTTTTGATACAATATATTCATTTTGCGATAGGTGCCTTCCCTGCCACTTGCCCGGAAAATCACTCTGTTTTCGGGGACGCAAATCTTCTTTCGATACGCGGATACAAACCGAACACCGCACCGCAGACAAACTGCAAAGCCGCAAAGATCAAAAGGATCCACACCGTTGGAACGCGGTCGATCAGCAAACCGCAGATCAGACTGCCCAACGCCGTTCCGCCCGTTGTCAGGATCATGCGGATCGAGGTATAGCCGCCCATGATCTCGAATGGGACGATTTCCGAAAAGAAGACGGGCGCCGCGTAATTGAAGGCGCAGTTGCCGCAGTTCAGAACCGCGAAAACGATCAGATAAAAGACCCACGACTTTGAAAATCCCAACAGCGCCAGCGTGACCGCAAGAACGGAAGAAAACCAGAAGCACAGCGTTCTGGACGAAAAGCGTTTCAGCAACACCAGCAACAGCGCGGAGGACAGAATATTGGCAATATTGATAATGACCACCAGCAGAGCGGTCATTTTTTCGGTCGCGGCGAAATCATGAACGGCAAATACCGGCAACATTGCCAGCACGCCGTACCCGATCCCGCGAACGAGATTCGGCCCGACCATGACCAGAAAAGAGCGGTGTTTCAGCACCTGCCAGAACGGTACCTTTTCTTCCGAGACCTGCCCGGGGATGCGGAAAATCTTAAACCGGCAATTCAGCACGAAAGCCACGATCAGCAATACCCCGCAGAACAGAAACGCGCCGAACATGACCGCGTAATACGGAAATTTTCCAATGAGATATTCCAATCCGACGCTGAACAGCACGCCGCCGATGCCGGAAAAGACACCGATCACGCTCAGCACTTTTCCGTAGTTTTTCATATCGATCAGCAGGTATGGCAGTTTATATACCAGTACACAGTTGACCCCGATGAACAGACTGGCGACGGCAATGGAAATATCCGCCGTAAGCAGGACGGTTTTCGCGCCCGAACGGTGCAGACAGAACAGCGCCATGAGAATGTAAAACGGGATTTGCGGCAGCGTACACCAGGCGTACGCCATTTTCAGGTTCCGGATGCGATCCGCGACGACGATACACAGCAGCATGGTAAAAACCTGCACCATGGAATAGAGCGAGGTAAATACCCCGACCGCCACACTGCTGATACCGAAAGACAGCAAAAACGACTGGATCAGCGCGCCGCTGGACAAGGGCAGTGCCACGCCGAAGCAAACCTGCTGCCAAGTAAATAAAGTTGAGTTTTTCCGATACATCCCATTCATCCCGTTTCTGTCGGTCGGCGTTTAACGCCATTATTAAAAGCATACCAAATTCCGACGGCAAAATCAATAGGTTTTTTACCGAATAATTGCCGCAGATGGCTTTCCCCGACGCAACACGGTATACGCATATAACAAAACACCTGCCGGCAGGAGATTTCCTCTTTTCGGCAGGTGTCGTTTCACAAAATCAAACGGTCACTTATTCTTTTTCAAACCGTTCACAGCAGGGGTCTTCTTTGACCGGGGGCGCCGGTTTTTTCGCCGGTTTGGTCGTGTCGCCCAGACCGGTCGTTTCGCTGAAAACAGCGTTCTGTT
>JAZUFP010000323.1:0-2244 GCA_045640765.1 Acutalibacteraceae bacterium | reverse complement strand
GGCACCGGCGTGTGTGAATCTTACGGCAAAACGTTTTACGCCATGATGATACGCCTCGGTGTTGAAGTTTATCAGGCAATCAGCTATGATGCCAATCATCTCTGGAATGTTGTTAAAATCGGCGGTTTATATTATCATATCGACGTAACTTTCGACGATCCGGTTCCCGACCGTATGGGGCAGGCAAGGCATAATTACTTTTTGCTGAGTACCGGCAAAATGCTGGAACTGGAAAGTAAACGCGCCGATTGGCAGGTCTACGGTGAAATGCCGACCTGTAATTCCACCCTTTATGAATCGGGCTACGCATGGTGCAACAGCAGCTGTCCGCTGGTTTATCTGCAAGGTACGTGGTATGCCATGGGCGGCAATACCGTTTATTCGGTCGCCGGCGATATGAAAACCAAGGTGTCGCTGTTTACCCAGAACCGGAACCGCTGGTATGTTTATAATTCCACAAGTTACTGGACGAATTATTACGGCAGTATGTTCGCCGTCGGCGGCGTGCTGTACGGCAATACCCAGCAGGGAATATGGTTTTATAATCCGGATGACGGCAATTCCGGCTATTTTGAAATCGACGCGGCAGTCCAAAGCGAAAGTATTTTCGGCAGCGTTTATGCCGGAAACGGGATCTTGAAACTGCAATACTGTGAAGACGCAAAGGACCGTTCCGGTCGGGAAGTATTGTGGAACACGCCGCTGTTCACCGATGAAAACCGTTCTTTTGCCGGCGCTATCGTCAATATTCAGTCGGCAATTCTGAAAAATGATATTTATAACGTGGAACTGTTGGATATCAACGATGACGGCGCGGTAAATATTCTGGATCTTGTGCGCATGAAAAAGCGCGCTGCCGCATAAAACAAAATCACGGAAAGGGCTTCGCTTTGACCGAGGCCTTTTTCTTTGAAAGAAGGAATTATCTGTGACCCTGTCGGCGTGGGTACTGTTTTTGATCAACAGCATAGCTTTCGGTATCGGTCTGGCAATGGACGCTTTTTCGGTCTCGCTGGCAAACGGCCTGAACGAACCGAAAATGTCCCGCCGCCGTGGCTCCGGTATCGCGGGCGTATACGCTTTTTTCCAGATCGTCATGCCGCTGATCGGTTGGCTGTGTGTACATACCGCGGCACAAAAATTCGAAAAACTGACCGTTTTCATCCCCTGGATCGCGTTTGCGCTGTTAGGGTATATCGGTGGCAAAATGCTGTGGGAAGGGTTTCATCCCGAAACGGAAGAAACGACACGCCGTTTATCGTTCGGCTTGCTGATCACGCAGGGGATCGCGACTTCCATCGACGCGCTTTCGGTCGGATTCACTATCGAAAAACTGACCTTCTCGTACGCTCTGCTGGAAGCGGCTATCATTGGCGTCGTGACCTATTTTATCTGCATCGTGGGACTTGAAATCGGCAAAAAGTTCGGTACGAAACTGGCGGGAAAGGCATCCGTTCTCGGCGGTGTGATCCTCATCTTTATCGGGATCGAGATCCTGGTAAAAAGTTTCTTTTAACGCTGTTTTTCTTGCAAAAAGTACCGGAATATGGTATACTTATTCAGATAGGGAGGTTGGTTGAAATGCGTTTGCTGGAATCCGGGGAAATGTATCTTGAAACCATCTTGATTCTGTCTCGGAGTTCATCCAATGTTCGTTCCATTGACGTTGGTGATTATATGGGCTTTTCCAAGCCGAGCGTCAGTCGGGCGATCGGACTGTTAAAAGAAGGCGGTTACGTTACCGTGGCGCAAAACGGGCATCTTTCCCTGACCGAATGCGGAAAAGAAGTGGCTGAAAAAATTTACGAGCGGCACAACCTGCTGACCGAGTTTCTGGTGCGGCTCGGTGTTGATCGTGAAATCGCCGCGGAAGACGCCTGCAAAATGGAACATGATATCAGTGACGCGTCTTTTCGGGCAATCAAGCGCTGTTTTGAACAGCAATGACCGAAACATACCCCAAACCAGTGCTTTTGGGTTACTTTTATGACCGGGGAGGTGTGGGCAATGCGAATTCTTTGCGTCGGAGACGTTTGCGGATCGGTCGGATGCCGATATGCCGCGCGTATTTTACCGCGTCTGCGTGCCGAAAAAAAGATTGATTTTACGGTCATCAACGGGGAAAATTCCGCCGACGGAAACGGCATTACCCCCACCAGCGCGCAGGCGCTGTTTTCCTGCGGCGCCGACGTCATTACCGGCGGCAATCATTCCCTGCGCCGACAGGAGATCCATACGGCTTTG
>JAZUFP010000322.1:0-2057 GCA_045640765.1 Acutalibacteraceae bacterium | reverse complement strand
GTTTCGGTATTCCAGAACGGACGGTCTTTCATGGTACGGATATAGTCGAACCACAAACAACTTTCCCAAAGGTCTTCGGGCGTGTTGTAGTGGTTGAACTGCACCATATCCAACGGGGCGTGGAGTTTACGGTAATTCATCCCGTTAAAGGGAATCTGATCGGTACCGATGGGAGCAGTGGTGTATTTTTTGAGAATTGCCGCCTGCATGGCGACGAAATCAATATTCGCCTGACCGGCGACCGTCAGGAATTCCTGCTTCAAATGGGGATTTTCCCAGGTATCCCGCGGCAGGGGGACTTCGTCAAAACTGTCATAAACCTGACTGAACAGATCCAGATTCAGCCGGCGGTTCATTTCTTCGACCGTTCCGAATTTCCGTTTTAAGTGTTCCTGATATTTTTTGTGACAGTTCGGGCAAAAACAGCCCTCCATGTTTTGCAGATAAATCTCATTGTCGATCTGCCAGCCGATGATCGCCTCATCCCTGCCGAATTCAGCAGCGAGTTTTTCGACGATCCTTGCGCTGTATTTAATATATTCCGGATGATTGGAGCAGGCGTGACGTCTGCCGCTGTGCTGCATTTTTCTGCCGTTTTTATATTCGACAAACATATCGGGATATTTCTTGGTCAGCCAGATCGGCGGCGTTGCGGTAGGCGTACCCATGACGACACCGATCCCGGCGGCACGCAGTTTGTCTACCACGTTGTGCAGCCACGAAAAATCAAATTCACCCTCGCGCGGTTCCATTTTCCGCCAGGCGAATTCACCGATACGGGCAACGTTGATCCCGACCGAAAGCATTTTTTCGATATCGCGGTCGATTTCGGTTTCGTCCCAGTCTTCGGGATAATACGCGGCGCCCAAAAAAGGAGGTTTCAATTCCATCATCCTGTTTCCTTCTTTCTTCATAATATACCAACATAACAATAGCGTATCAGCACAGCGGAAATCAATTCATATTATCACTAAATATCATCCGTGATTTTATTCGTTTTGACCAAAGACGGAACGCCGATGATATAAAAAGAGCAGACCTGACGGTCTGCTCAAATAAACAGTTTTTACGGAAACACCGTTATACCAGTTCGATCGTTTGTCCCGGTTTGACGGAAACGGTTTTTTCACCGATATTGATGTCGTTGAACTCGAACCACACTTCCTTGTCGGTCGGGTTATAAACCTTCGTGTTTTCAACGTTGAAGATCAGTGAACGGTAGGCGTTGACGTAATCACAGATCTCGATATTCGTGGCATACCAGATATCTTCCTTGCCGCCCGCGGTCTTGCAGAAGTTTTCCAACAGATCCCAGTTGTTATTGTTTTCAAACTCGTAACTGTGACCCCACAGGTAGAAAAGTTTCGGCGTTCTTGTTGCCTGATAATCGGGCAGTTTTAAGGAAATAAATTCTTCCAGCCAGTTCATCAGTTCCGGATTGTTGTGGTGCGCGGTCGGAATCCATTCGTAAAAATCCTCGGGCAGAGCAAACGAATTATTATCCCCGGCAAGCGCTCTGGAATAGGCGATTCCAAGCGATTTCAGGTAATTCTTGATTTCCGGTTTGGAAACACCGCCGACCATCCACCGGATACCGCAATCGGGATATGCCATACCGCGGATGATGGTGTCAAACGCGTTTTCCAGTCTTTGACGGCATTCCAGGACGTCGCGGATACCGTCCACGGCGGAAACGTTTCCGTTGGCGATATGGCGCGCGCCGTGCGTGGCGATCTCGTGACCGCCGGCAACCAGCGCTTTCAGTTCATCCGCCGATAAACGACCGGGGTTCCCCATCCAGTCGCTGTTGATGTTCAGCGTTACTTTTATGCCGTACTTATCGGCGATCTCAATCAAGCGCGTATCAAACAGAACGCCGTCGTCATAACTTAAAGTCAGTGCTTTTTCTTTTCCGTTCGGGAATCTTAAAAAACGATATCTCATAATGCTGAAATTTCCTCCTTAAAACAAGCGATGATATATTACTCATCAAAAATAATTTCATATTTACAGCTTTCGCAGTCGTAGACACTGCGGTCGTCATACTGTCCGAGTTT
>JAZUFP010000321.1:0-3477 GCA_045640765.1 Acutalibacteraceae bacterium | reverse complement strand
CTACGGAAAAAGCGGTTTTACCTATGCCGGTCAGTTCGGTATACGGTATCACGATCTGCCGGAGGATGCGGACGCGTCGTTTTTCCTTTGTAAGGAACTGATCCCGGGATATCTTGATGATGTTACCGGGGTTTATCAGACACCGCAGGGGTACTATGTGGCGGATGCCGCGGTCGATGAATTCGACAAGGATTTTCCGGAAAAGGTAAAACTGAAATTACCGGGACAGATCTTCTGAATGAGATGATATAAAAAAACAAGGGTCGATGTATTTGCATCGACCCTTGTGGTGTTTATTGAATACTTTTTATCTTTCCAGCATTTCAAGCACGGCGGCGAACTCATTGGTGTGCTGTTCGCTTTCGCTGCTTTTTTGTTCAATGTTGGAACGCGCGGTACCAAGCGAAGAATTCAGCCGGTCCATTTCACTGCTGAAATGTTCGGAAATGGATTGCATTTCATTCTGGATTTCTTTCAAGGCACGCTGTGTGGTGCTGATGCTTTCCAGATTCCGGTCAATTTCCGCCTGCGCCAGCGCACGGCTTTCGGTGGTGTTTTCCATAATGGCTTTGGAACTGCTTTGCGCGACCAGATACAACTTTCCGATGTTTTCCGCCAAACGTTCGATTTCCTCAAACTTATCGTGAAATGCCTGGATCTGTTCCGCCATGCCGTCACGTTCCGCCTGCAAAGTGGCGTTTTCGTCCTGCATGGTGCTGAGCGTGTCGCTTAAATTCGTGATTTTCTGATTTAACTCGCGCACCTCACCGGCGTGTTCCTTTTGCGTGTTCGTGATATAGTTGAGAACATCGTCGCTGTTGAAGCCAAATAAACTTTTTCTGAATCCGGCAGCCATTATTATCGCTCTTTTCCGTATATTTTGATTTTTGTTTACCTATTATAGCAAAAATCACGCTGACTTTCAAGCACAAATTATGAAAACGGTCGTTTTTGAACGAAAAACAACAAAAAACAGGTTTTGTGTTTGACAAGTGCAAACGAATGGATTATAATTATTTAGTTAAGTTTGATAAAAGGGAAGTAGTAGAATGGCTCTTGAAAAGCGAGAAAATTTACGCAACGTCGCGATCATCGCGCACGTTGACCACGGAAAGACCACACTGGTCGATCAACTGCTGAAACAAAGCGGTACGTTCCGTGCCAATGAAACGGTCAACGAACGGGTGATGGATTCCAACGATCTGGAACGTGAACGCGGTATTACGATTCTGTCGAAAAATACAAGCGTCATGTATAAGGATACGAAAATCAATATCATCGACACGCCGGGACACGCGGATTTCGGCGGTGAAGTGGAACGTATTCTGCAAATGGTCGACGGTGTTCTGCTGTTGGTGGACGCGTTTGAAGGTTGTATGCCCCAAACCCGGTTTGTTTTGAAAAAAGCGCTGTCTTTGGGCAAGCGCGCGGTCGTTATCATCAATAAGATCGACCGTCCCATGGCACGTCCGCACGAAGTTGTCGACGAGGTGCTGGATCTGTTTATCGAGTTGGGCGCGGATGATGATCAGATCGAATTCCCGGTCGTTTTTGCTTCGGCACGTGACGGTTACGCGTCTTATTCGCCCGATATCCGCGGCGAAAATATGCAGCCGATCTTTGATGAGATCCTGAAAGAGATCGCACCGCCGGAAGGCGATTCCGAAGAACCGCTGCAAATTTTGTTCTCTAATATTGAATATGATGAATATCTGGGCCGCATCGGTGTCGGACGTGTAACGCGCGGCACGGTCAAGGCGGGTCAGACGGTGGCGCTTTGCCATAAGGACGGCACCAGTTCCAATGTGAAAATCGCCAAGATTTTTATGCAAAGCGGTTTGAAACGTGTGGAAACCGAAAGTGCTTCGGTCGGCGATATTATTGAGGTATCGGGTCTGGCGGATCTTGAAATCGGTGAGACTGCCTGCCATCCGGAGCACATTGATCCGCTGCCCTTTGTCAAGATCGACGAGCCGACCCTTTCCATGAACTTTATGGTCAATAATTCACCTTTTGCCGGACAGGACGGTAAATTCGTCACCTCCCGTAATCTGCGTGACCGTCTGATGAAAGAAGTCATGACGAACGTCAGTCTGCGTGTTGAGGAAACCGAAAGTACCGATACGTTCAAGGTTTCGGGACGCGGTGAACTGCATTTGTCCATTCTGATCGAGACCATGCGCCGTCAGGGATATGAATTTCAGGTGTCGCCGCCGACCGTTATCTATAAAAAGGATGAGGACGGAAAACTTCTGGAACCGATCGAGCTGCTGATGATCGAGGTGCCGGAAGAATACGTCGGCGTCGTAATGGAACGGCTTGGAACACGCAAGGCGGAAATCCGCAATATGGGTACCCGTGAAGGCGGTACCTCGCATCTGGAATTCCTGATCCCCGCGCGCGGCCTGCTGGGATATCGTTCCCAGTTCATGACCGATACCAACGGCAACGGCATCATGAATCACGTTTTTGACAGTTATCAGCCGTATAAGGGCGATATCGAACAGCGCAGCACCGGCTCGATCATTTCGTTCGAACAGGGCGAAGCCACCGGTTACGGTCTGTTTAATACCCAAAGCCGCGGCCGTCTGTTTATCGGACCGGGCACGCCGGTCTATGAAGGTATGATCGTCGGCGAAAACCCGAAAAATGAGGATATCGTCTGCAACGTCTGCAAGAAAAAACAAATGACCAATACCCGTGCCGCCGGCTCGGATGAAGCCCTGCGCCTTGTTCCGCCTTCCAAATTAAGTCTGGAACAGTCGCTGGAATTTATCCGGCAGGATGAGTATGTTGAAATCACTCCCAATAATATCCGACTGCGCAAAAAGATCCTGAACAAGGAACAGCGCATGAAATTTGAGGCAAGGAATCGCTGATGCGTTACGTTGCACTGGATTTGGAATGGGACAGCGGCTACTCGGTGCGCCATGAACGGTTTGTAAACCAGATTTTGCAGATCGGCGCGGTGAAAATGGACGAGCAGTTTCAGGTGATCGATACTTTTGAAGTGACCATCCGTTCAGCCATCACCAAACGGGTCTCCGGCCGGTTCGCGCGGCTGACGGGGATCACCTCGCAGATCATGCGGGAGGGGATCCCGCCCGAAGAAGCGGTCCGCCGTTATAACGACTGGGTCGGGGAAGATACCGTCACCATGACGTGGAGCACGTCCGATTTATATGCCATCCTGGAAAACGAAAAGTACCTTTGGGGAGATACCCGTTTTAAGATCGATCGGTATCTCGATTTGCAGGGGTACATTCAAAGCGAAATGAAACTGGCGGGGCATCCCTGCCAGTCGCAGATTTCGTTGGCTGACGCGGCGGCGTTTTATGAAATTTCGACCGATGATTACGAACTGCATACCGCCCGTGATGACAGTTTGGTCTGCGTTGCGCTTTTGCAGAAGAATTATGTGCGTGAGCGGTTTGAACCGCTGATCCGTGATACCGCCAATGCCGAGTTTTATGAGCG
>JAZUFP010000320.1:0-9441 GCA_045640765.1 Acutalibacteraceae bacterium | reverse complement strand
CGATATGGACATGTACAAGGTACGCGGAATCGGTGTTGCAGTCATGGTCAGAACATCGGCGGTTACCCGCAGTCGTTTCAAGCGGTCCTTTGCTTCGACACCGAAACGCTGTTCTTCGTCGATGATGACCAACCCGATGTTTTTGAATTCCACATCCCCCGAAATGAGCCGGTGCGTGCCGATGACCATATCCACCCGGCCGCACCGCAGATCCGCCAACGTTTTTCGCTGTTGGGCAGGCGTGACGAAACGTGACAGCATCCTTACCTCGACCGGCAGATCGCCGAACCGGCGCAGACCGGTATTATAGTGCTGCATGGCAAGAATGGTGGTCGGCACCAGCAGAACACACTGTTTGCCCTCGCTGATACATTTGAACGCGGCGCGCAGTGCCACCTCAGTCTTGCCGAAGCCGACGTCGCCGCACAACAGACGGTCCATCGGTATTTCCCGTTCCATATCCGCCTTGATCTCGTTGATACAGCGCAGCTGATCCTCGGTTTCGTCATATTCAAAACGGCGCTCAAAATTATTTTGCAGATCGGTATCGGGCGAAAAGGGATATCCTTTCGTTGCCATTCGTTTGGCATATAGTGCCGTCAGCTGTTTTGCCATATCCCGTACCGCCTTACGCACACGGGCACGGGTATTGTGCCATTCCTGACCGCCCAATCGATTCAGTTTGATCCCGCCGTCTTCGACCGCGGCGCCGATATACTTGGACACCAGATCCAGCTGGGTGACCGGCACGTACAGCACATCGGTTCCGCGGTAGCGGATCTTAATATAATCCTTGGTGATACCGTCGTTGGTAATGCGGTTGATACCGTCAAAGATACCGATACCGTGGGCGGTATGCACCACATAATCTCCACGCTGTAATTCGTCCAGCGAGCCGATCTCCTTCGCGTTTTTCGGGCGTGGTCTGCGCCGTTTCACATCGGCGGAAAGGTATCGGTGCGTGATCAGCAAAAAGCGCGCGGACGGCAGTTCCAACCCGTCCGAAAGTCCGCCGCACATCACCGAAACGCCCTCCGGAACGGTTTCCGGCTCGACATCCTCAAACACGGCGGGAATACCGTGTTCATTCAGCTGTTCGGTCAGCACGGCGGCGGCACGGCGTTCCCCTGCCAGAATGACCGCTGTACCGTTGACCGAACGAATATACGAAAGGTCTTCCATCAACGCCGACAGATCCCCGCTCCACGGAGAAGAGCGTTTATAATCAAAATGGAACAGTTCCCGAAGCGGCAGTTCATAGGTCGATCGCGGGAAATTTTCAAAAAACAGCGCCCGGTCAAAATATGCGTACAGCGCCGCTTTGTCCAGCCATAAATCGGCGGTTTTTTTGGAAAGAATGCCGTCTTCCATCCATTTCGGGACGTCTTCTCGCTGTAAAACAGCGATATTTTTTAACCGCTCGTTCAGATTGCCCGTTTCGCAGACGATCAGCAGTGCGTCCTGTGTATAATCAAACACAGTCGCCGCCGCATCATACAAAAACGGAAGATACCGGTCCACACAAAGATCCACACCGCCCGCCAGACGGTCGATATCCTGACGGATGCAGGCGCGCTGGCTGTCGGAAAGAGATTTTGTTTTCGATTCATACGTTTCCAACCGCTGACGCAGAACTTCCGGTTCATAGGAAAGTTCCCGCGCCGGTCCGAACGTAATGCTGTCCAGCGGATCAAAACGGCGTTGGGTTTCGGGATCAAAACGCGCGATGCCGTCCACCGTATCGCCCCACAGTTCAATGCGGTAGGGGTATTCGGAATCCGCCGGGAAAAGGTCCAGTAAATTACCGCGGACGGCAAACTGTCCCTTGCCCTCGACCGGATCGCTGCGAACGTACCCGGCCGCCACCAGTTCCGCCGAAAAAGCGGTCAGATCGACCGTTTCTTCCGCCCGGACGGTTTTGCGGCTTCGGTACAATATCTCGGGCGGAACGGTATATTGGATCGCCGCGTCCGCCGATAGCGTAAGCACGTCAAAAGCCCCGTCAAGCACGCTTGACAGGGTGTCGATACGCTTTTGTTCGTACTCGCGGGAAAAGCCCGCAAGATCGGTGAGGTTGTAGTCGCGTGATGGGAAATTCAGCGCCCGAAGGCCCAGCGCGGCACAGTCATCCCGCAGTTGGTTGGCGGAAGATTCATCGGGTGTCAGCACCACGATCCGGCGGTCGGTATGCTGACGCAATGCCGATGCCACGGCGGCTTTGTGGATGCGGGACAGACCGGTCGCCGCCAGCGGAAGATTTTCCCCGTTCACCGCCCGTAAAAGGCGATGATAGGTTTCGTCACGCAACAAAATATCGTTCAAAAATTTCATATCAATGACTGTAACGGTTCATCGCGGAATCGATGCCGTTTTTCACGATTTCTTCCGCCGCGGACGCCGCCCGGTCAAGCGCGTCATCCAATGCGGACTGCTGATCTTTCGGAAACTTGCCCAAAACCCAGTCAGCCAGATCGTAATCGGGATGCGGTTTTGCGCCGACGCCGATCTTGACACGCACCAGTTCCTCGGTCCCCAAAAGCTGAATAATATCCTTGATACCGTTGTGACCGCCGGCGCTTCCTTTACGGCGCACGCGCAAGGTTCCGACATCCAGCGAAATATCGTCCGAAAGGATCATGATCCGTTCAGGCGGGATTTTATAAAATCCTGCCAGCGCCGAGACCGCGCGCCCCGAATTATTCATATATGTCTGCGGTTTGACCAGCAATACCCGATGTCCTGCCAGCACCGCTTCGCCGAATTCGGCTTCGTGCTTATGGCGGTTCAGGGTCACGCCGCATTTTTGCGTGATGCGATCCATTGCCATAAATCCGGCGTTGTGACGGGTCCCGGCATATTGCAGACCGGGATTGCCGAGTCCGACGATCATCCATTCAAAGGAGGATCCGGCTTTTTTAAAAAACATAATTATCACCGCGTATTATGTTATCACAATTCCACGCCGGTTGCAAGTAAATTCCCCGTTTCCCCCGAAAATCTTACAGATTATTGCCCCTCGTGACGATCGTACTCCACAAATACGGGCCGACCGTTCCGTCCTGTTCCAGTCCGAGTTGTGCCTGCAATGCGCGAACGGCGCGTTCGGTCGCCGCGTCAAACGTTCCGGTGACCGAAAGGGTCGGGATCGCAGGATCCGCCGCGGCAATGCTGCGCAGATTCTGTTGCAGCAGGGTGATTTCTTTTCCGCTGTCCCCCCGCACCAGGAAACGGCCGGAGTAGGCCTCGCCCAGAAAACGCTGATAATTCGGCGGCAGGTTCTTTACCGTTTCGGCGTATACCTGTTGTAACCGGTTCCAGGTATTTCTGCCGACGATGCCGTCCACCGTCAGTCCGTAGCGTTTCTGAAAAGCGTAGACCGCGTCACGGGTGTCGGCATCAAATTTGCCGGTGATCGCGATCGGGGGCAAAGCCGGATTGAAATATCCGATAAACGCCAGATAATACTGGATCACACGCACCGATGAACCGCTGTTGCCGTAGCGCAATGAACGGGGATATTTGCGCTGTACTTCCGAAAGTGTCAACCCTTCCCCCGAAAGTTCCGACAGTTTTTTCACGCCGTTATACAACTGCTTGATCTTATACCACGTTGCCTTGCCGACAATGCCGTCGGACGCTAAATTAAAGACCTGCTGGAATTTTTTGACGGCGTTTTCGGTTTCCAGGTCGAAGATGTCGGTCGTATTGTTGATTTTCGGAATGGCGGGATAATTCTGACGGATCCGGTTCAACTGCCGCTTGATGATGCGGACGTCCTCCCCGGCGGAGCCACGGCGCAGCAACACGCCGGGATAGGTCGGGATATTATTACCGACCGGTGCGTTTTCCACGATGCTGATATTATTGCCGTAATAATACCGCAAAATCTGCAGCGGCGTATAACCGCGCTTTGCCAGATCCACGCTGCCCCATTGGGAAAGTCCGTCACACTGAACACGAACGCCGTCGCAGAACTGCGCGAACAGCGGAACGACCTGCCCTGTACGGACGATGTAGTTATTGAATATTTCGTCGGTGATCCGGCTGATATTCTCGTATATTTCCCGGTTTTTCACAAACGCGTGATCATATCTTGTCGATGACGTAATATCAAAATTGTAACCGCGTGAACGGTAGTATTCGGTATAAATGCGGTTCATCGTATAAGAGATCTGCGCCAGAATATTTGCCCGGATGGCATTTTCGGGCCAGGTCGGATAAATTTCGCTGGATGCCACGTTTTTAATGTATTCGTTGAACGGCACGACGACATTTTCCGCATTGGCGGTCGGCGCGCCGAGATGTACGGTAACGGTCTGCGGAATAACGGGATTCGGCATGGTTACATTGCCTCCTTATAAACCGGGATCATATCTACCGGCAGCAACGTTTCCGTTCCGGCATAGACCTCGACCTCCCGTGTTTGGGGATCATAATCGGGATGGGTCACCGTGACGGTATATTTCATGCCGCTTTCCGCTGCGGTCGCCTCGTCCTGCGACAATGCCGCCGCCCGCGCAGGCAAAGAAATGTTTTCGACAATGCCGGACGAATCGGTGCGACGGCGATCCAGCAATTCCTGCCCGGATGAAACCGTGACTTCGGCATCGGTTACGGGAAACGCGCCCTGTGCGGAAAAGACCTGCACACGCAAAGTTCCGACTGAGGGGAAGTTTTCATCAGGTACTTCCTCTGTCTGTTCGGGGGTCGATGCCCGTGCCGCGCATTCCATTGCCTGCCGGTTGAAAAAAGCGATCTGTTCGGGTGTGATTTTCATGAATTTTCCTCCGTTTCAAAATAATACACCCTATTCTATGCATTTTTTCTGCCGCCGATACAAAAAAACGGTGTATCCGAAGACACACCGTTTTTAATGTTCGTAAGAAAAATTCACAACGCGCCGCGCTGTTTCAGAACGGCGACCTTCAAAACGGCCGCCTGCGTTTTCGCGTCTTTGATCTCACCGGACAGCACCATGCCGACGGCGGTTTCCAGCGGAACACGCTCGACGTTCAGGAATTCGTCCGCGTCCAGTTCCTGACTTCCGAAGGTCAGGTCGGCGGCAAAATAAGTCCAGATCCGCTCGGCACAGTACCCCGGCGTGGGATAAAGTTCCCCCAGCGGCACCCATTTTTCCGCGGTCGCGCCGGTTTCTTCACGCAGTTCACGCTGACCGCACACCAGCGGTTCTTCGGTCACGCTGTCCCGTTTTCCGGCAGGGATCTCCAACGTTTCTTCCATATACGGATAACGGAACTGACGAACCAGCAGCAATTCATTTTCCGCCGTCAGCGCCGCAACGCAAACGCCGCCGTTATGTTCAACGACTTCCCGCAAAGCAGTCTGTCCGTCCGGCAGTGTGACGGTATCTTTCCGCAGGTTGATGATCCTGCCGCGATACAGATATTCAGCCGATTCGGTGATTTCTTTCGTATTCATAATTCATTTGATCCTTTCATATAATTTACAACAATCCAAAAAGCGGAGTGAATGATATGGAATGTAAAAGTTACGATTATCTTGCCCTGAAAAAAGCCCTGGACGGTCTGTGCGAAAAATACACATTTTTGAAAAAATACCCGATCGGGCGAAGTTGTGCCGGACGTGAGATCACGGCGATCCAGATCGGGACCGCTTCGGAATATGCCCTGTTCTGTGCCGCGTTTCACGGCAGTGAATATCTGACCGCGACCGTTTCCCTGATGTTTTTGGAAGAACTCTGCCAAGCCATCGGTGAAGACGGTGAATTTGCCGGCTTTTCGGCACGGAAAGCACTGATCGGCCGGGGGATCATCTGGGTACCGTGCGTCAACCCCGACGGGTGTGAAATCGCCCTGCACGGACGTGTTGCCGCCGGCAGTCTCGGCGGAACGGTCGCGCGCATCGCAAAAAACGATTTCACGCATTGGAACGCCAATCTGCGCGGCGTGGACATCAATCACAATTTTCCGGCAGGATGGGAAGAACTGCGCGCACGCGAACAAGCCGCCGGTATATACGGTCCTTCCCCGTCAAGATTCGGCGGATACCGTCCCGAAAGCGAACCGGAAACCATAGCGCTGACGGAATTATGCCGGAACCGTGCCATCCGCCACGTTGTGGCGCTACACAGTCAGGGTGAAGTGATCTATTGGACCTATGGAAAAAACCGACCGCCGCGCAGTGAAAAAATGGCCGAGATCATGGCAACAT
Organism: Acutalibacteraceae bacterium; assembly: GCA_045640765.1. Lineage (GTDB taxonomy): Bacteria > Bacillota > Clostridia > Oscillospirales > Acutalibacteraceae > UBA737. The sequence goes on along the minus strand of JAZUFP010000320.1, from coordinate 3,249 downwards.
CCAGCGGATATCTGCTGGATGAGCCGACCGAACTTGCCGTCGGCGGCGGTTTCAAGGACTGGTTTATCCGGGAATTCAACCGCCCGGGATTTACCGTTGAAATGGGAAACGGAAAAAATCCGCTGCCCATTGCCGCGGCAGCGGAAATTTACCAACAAATTCGGGAAATGCTGATGCTTGCGGCGATCATGTGATCATTTTACCACCGTAAACCGATGATCTTCGGCATGAACGATATGATCGCAGACCGAAAGGGACGTGTGGCGGTGCGTAATGAAAATGATTGTCTTTTCTTCCAACGTGCGGATGTTGGATAATACCTCCGTTTCGGTCGCTTCATCCAGCGCCGAAGTGGCTTCGTCCAACAGCAGGATCGGCGTATCGAACAAAAGCGCGCGCGCAATGGAGATACGCTGGATCTGTCCGCCGGAAAGTCCGCCGCCGCGTTCGGCAAGTTTAGTATCCAAACCGTCCGGCAGCTCCTTGATAAAGTCGTAGATCGCCGCCGCCTTTGCCGCGCGGATGACCTGTTCATCGCTGATTTCCGAATTACACATCGTGATATTTTCACGGATCGTTCCGGAAAGGATCATGCTGTCCTGCGGAACATAAGCAAACAGTCCGCGCGTTGCCGGGCTGACCGGAATATCGTCATTGACAGTGACCGTTCCGCCAATCGGTTCGTACAAGCCCAGTACGATTTTAAACAGCGTACTTTTGCCGCAGCCCGATTCGCCGGTAATGGCCGTGATCTGCCCTTTCGGAATATCAAAGGTGCAGTTTTGCAGTACGATTTCCTTATCATAAGCGAAAGCCAGATTTTTAATGGAGATCTTCTCGAATTTACTGCACAGTTCCGCCAGTTCTTCGTCCCCCGGCTGCTCCGGCTCGTCATCAATATTTTCAATATCCATCAACCGTTCTGCGGAAGCCATTGCGGCATAATACTGCGGCAAAAATCCCGATACGCTTTGCAGCGGAGAGCGCAGTTGCGCGACCAGCTGTAAATACGCCGTCAGATCGCCGTAAAGGAGCGCACCGCTGCTTAATTGAAGGGCGCCCCACACCAGAATACCGTAATAACCGAGATTAAAGAACGAACTTAACAGCACATGGATGATGACCGAAATGAAATTACGTTTGATTTTTAAGCGCAGGTTATGATCCATATACTCATTGAGTTTGCGCAAAATCGGCAATTCGCTGCGGAACGATTTGATCACAACGATATTGGCGAAACTTTCCTGCATAAAAGAACGCGCCTGACCTTCGGTCTGCTGAACTTCTTTGTGCATATATTTATACTTCTGGCTGATCTTTCTGCCGAAAGCCGGGAATGAAAAACCGATCACGACAACGATCAAAGCCAGTTTCCAGTTCAGTGACGCCAAAACAATCAGACCCGAAATCAGCCGGACGATAATGGCGATCGCACCGGGCAGCGTGGAAGTGACCGCCGACACGACAACGTCGATATCCGATGTAAAACGATTCAGCAGATCCCCCGAATGGTGGGACGAGATCTGCGGATATTTTTTATGCACCAGTGCCGAGAACATATAATTTCGCATGGATATGGTCAGTCGCCCGTTGACACGGATATTGATGACCGAGATCAGTCCGGTCGTCAGAATATTGATGACCGTCAGCGCCAGCAACGTGATACCGAACAGGATCAGTTTGTCATGATCGTGATAATTATTCAGCACCTGGCGGGACACCAACGCCATAACGACACCGATCACGGCAACGCCGGATTCCAGCAGTGTGACCAGTATGATGCCCGGAATAAACCGTTTGATCTGACTGTAAACCCAACGTAACGTTCCGGGTTTTCGCGTTTTCTTTTCCATAAACTCAACCTATTTCTCAAAGTATTGAAGATATTACTTGCATTTTTCCCTATTATATACTAAAATAATAAATAATGCAAGTAAAATGCTTATAACGGAGGAAATACACATGGAAGCTTTTCAGGACGTTTTTTTTGAACAACTGGTCGAAATCCGCAAAACCTCTGCCGACTGGCTGAAGATCGTCGGCATCTGGTTGCTGGCGATCATCGTTTCGGTCGCCTGTTTCCTGTTTCTGGGACGTTTGGGAATGTTCGTCTTTTTATTGATCTTCGGCGCATTCTGGGGCGCGTTCAAGCTTTCCCAGCGTTTTTCGATTGAATATGAATACAGCGTGACCAACGGCACCATGGACGTCGCAAAAATCATCGCGCGCAGTTCCAGAAAATTTCAGCTTTCGCTGGATCTTGAAAAAACCCAGCGGCTGGAAAAATACAAACCCGGCATGGAAACCCACGGAGATTTCAAAAAAATCGTTTGTGCCTGCAACAAAAATGATCCGGACGCCTATTTCCTGGTCGTTTCGGAGGATGCCAAGGGGACCCGCGCGTTGATCTTTACCCCGAATGACCGCCTGAAAAAAGCGATTACAAAAGGTTTGCCGAAATTCCTCGCGCTGACCGCATTCAAAGATTGATTTACCACCTGGGCGGTCCTTCGGGCCGCCCTTTTTTCAAAGGAGTACAGCTATGAAAATATTAAGCCAGACCCAGATCCGCAACGCGGAAAATATCGCTTTTCAAAACGGGACTTCCGCCGACACGCTGATGATCCGTTTCGGGGAAGCCGTCACGGAAGAGATCATTGCACGCTATCATCCGATCGGCAAAAAAGTTACCGTCGTCTGCGGCAGCGGAAACAACGGCGGTGACGGTTTTGTCATTGCCGAAAAACTGCAACTGGCAGGGGCGAAAGTTTCCCTGTTTCTGCCCATGGGCAACCCCACCGCGCAAACCGCCATGCACCAGTTTGCGCTTGCGGATGATCTGCCGCGGGTATACGATTTCGGCGATCAGCCGGAAATCATTGTTGACGCCCTTTTCGGGATCGGGTTGAACCGCCCGGTCGAAGGGCCGATCGCCGACTGGATCGGCCAGATCAATCTTTGTGACGCGGTACGCGTTGCCGTCGATCTGCCAAGCGGCGTTTTCTGTGACGGCGGTCTGTCCGGCACGGCGGTGCGCGCTGATCTGACCGTTACCGCGATCGCCGCGAAACCGTGCTTTTTCCTGCCGCCCTCCTCTGAATACTGCGGCGAAATCGTCGTCAAAGATATCGGAGTGGCCGTTCACGATTATACCTGTCTGACCGTAGAACCCCCGGTTGTTCAAAAACGCCCGAAAAACGCCCACAAGGGAACCTTCGGACGCGCGGCGCTGATCTGCGGCAGTTACGG
>JAZUFP010000319.1:0-4254 GCA_045640765.1 Acutalibacteraceae bacterium | reverse complement strand
ACTGCACCTGGATCCTGATCCTGATCCTCTGCCTGGTGTGCTGCTGCGGCAACAACGGTGATAACGGCTGCGGCTGTGGTTGCTGATCCATAAAAAGACCTGCCCCGACGGGCAGCCCTTTTTCTCTATATATTTATTCAGTTTTTCATCTGCTTTGCAAAAAGGTATATTGCCAATACCATCAGCACGACAGTATAACCCGTCACCCAAAGAAGGTGCAAACCCGTTGTTCCGAAATCACCACTGATCACGGTTTTAGCGGATTCAAGCGCATGAACAAAAGGTAAATATCCGCATATTTTCTTAAATGTACCGCCGACTAAATTCAAATCAAACCATGTACCGCTCAACCACGCGGAAGCATTGACAATGACCGACGCAACGCCCCCGACCGCTTTATTGCTGCAAACGCACCCGAAACAAAGACCGATCGCAATAAACAGCAGCAGCGTTGGCGTCATAACGGGAAACAGCAGTAAGTACCGCGGCCGAAAAGTCAATCCCAAACATCCGGCAACGCCAAAGCAAATAATAATTTGCGCAAATCCAAGAACAAACAGCGGCATAACGTATCCGCCGATAAAATCCGCCGACGTCAGCGGTGTTGTATAGAGCCGGATCAGAAAAGACGTTTCACGATCGACCGAAAGCAATATACCGCCCATCAGCGTCATAAATGACATACCAAATACCGCCATGCCCGGCGTCAGCGTTTCAATGGAAAACAGATCGATCGGCACGCTGTGATTGATTGCTGTCATTAAAAACAGCAAAACCAGCGGGAACGCCAGCGCAAAAATAAACGTGACCGGATCGCGCAATAATTCTTTTATGTTCCGACGGGCAAAAATGATGGTGTTTTTCATTCAGAATCACCTCCGACCAACGAAACGAAGGCGCTTTCAAAATTTTCCGCCCCGGTTTTTTCAACCAGTTCGGCCGGCGTTCCGACGCAGATCAGCGTACCGTTCCGCATGATCGCGACACGGTCGCAAAGTCTTTCAGCTTCTTCTAAATAATGTGTTGTCAGAACGACCGTCATTTTCCCTTTCAGTGATTCGATGACCTGCCATAACTGATGACGTGCCAGAACATCCAGCCCAAGGGTCGGTTCATCGAGAAAAAGCAATTTCGGATCGGCGATCAGCGACATGGCAATACTCAATCTGCGCTGATATCCACCGGAAAGTTTTGCGGCGCGACAGTTGATAACTTTTTCCAAAGAAAACTCGTCGACCATTCTTTGGACACGCTGCTGTGCCATTTCCCTGCCACAATATAATCTTGCCATCATATCAAGGTTTTCACGAACGGTCAATTTTGAAGCCACCGCCGTTTCCTGCGGAGAAAGTCCGATCAGATGGCGGTAGCGTTCCGGCTCGGAAATATCGAAACCCAAAATGCGCGCCGTTCCGAAAGACGGTTTTACCAAACCGGTCAGCATTTTGACCGTTGTGCTTTTCCCGGCGCCGTTGACACCGAGTAATCCAAAACACTCGCCCGACATGACCGTCACGGAAAGATGATCAACAGCGGTTTTTTCACCGTACTTTTTCGACAACTGATCACATACGATCGCCGCCATACCGTTATCCCTCCCCGTTCGCGTTAAAGACCGCGCGTGCAAGATTCAAATAATCCTCATTCTTGACGATGGCGATACCGCGCTCAATATCCCCCAACAGCAGCAGTGTATCACCCGGACAGATATTAAAGACATCGCGTGCTTCTTTCGGTATAACGATCTGACCTTTTTCTCCGACTTTTGCCGTCCACGCAAAATGCTTATCATCACTCATAATAGACCTCCGAAGTATGAAAAGTGCGTTTTTTCATACTTATTATACAGCAGGTATTCGCAAAAGTCAAGAAAAAGCAGCCACCGAACCGATGGCTGCTTTCGCATTTTATTGAACGTTTATTTCAACGGATAACGTGGCGCCGTCATTAAATGTGACAGTTCCGGTCACCGTACCGCTGCCGGATACGTCTTTTACGGTCAGCGTTCCGTTTGCATAAGTATAATCCGTCGCCGCACCGTTCAGTTCAACCGAAACGACCGAAGACGATCCGCGCATATTGAGATCGAACGAAACATCGTTTCCGCTTGTGACGGTCGGAACAGCAAGTGATGAGGATTCAAACACCGCCGAATCGTTCATCATGATGTTATAGATATTCGCCAGTTCCATGGCCGACATTCCTGCCCGTTCATGATAGAAACGGTAGGCCTTTTCCTGCAGTGTATCACCCGGAAGGGCTTTCAGCGTTGTCATCAATCCCGGGAAATCGATCCAGGCATCACTGCCCTCCCCACGCTTACGCAGCCGTCCGGGAGTCAGTTCGAAGTCAGCTGTCAGATCGTTTTCATCCACGCCCAGCAAAGCTTTCAGCATGACTGCCAGCGTACCGGTACGATCAGCACCGCCGACACAGTGGAACACGATCGGATAGTTATCCCAATCAGCGAATTTGCGGAAGACCAACGCCGCCTTTTCCGGATCACTGAAATAGCCCGCATAAGAACCCGACGGGACATTCAGATAATCAACACTGCTTCCCAATGGGCTGGCGGTCATATTACCGCTTTCGTCCGCACGGCGCAAATCGATTTCATACCGAATACCGAACTGATTTAACAACAACTCTTTATCTGCGGCAGAAACACTATCCAACTGTGCGCTGCGATAGACCAGTCCCTGCTTGACCGTTTTCCCGTCCAAGGTCTGCCAACCGCCCACGTCACGCATATTATTGACGCTGGCGGTATTGATAAAGCGAACACCGTCTTTTACCTTGAATCGCTTGATCGACGATGTTTCTGTCGCACCGCCGGTGCGCGTGACCGATGCCTGCCAATAATAAACCGTTCCCGTGAACAGATGATAAATATTGGCTGTAACCGTACCGGTGCGTACCGCCGTCGTATTGAAATCATAAACCGTCGCATCGCTCATGTCGGCATTGGGCGAAACGCTGATAACTGCCGCGGTCGCCGTTTCAGGTGAATCCACCGTGTAAGAAAGCGTTACCGGCTGCGGATGAATATATGAGCTGACATTTGCTTTTGAATAGGTATAGTCGGACGTATCGTAGAATTTTGCTTCTTCCAGATAGGTGCGAATATTTGCCGGAACGGTATCATATTCGTCCATCAGCAATCCGGCTATGCGTTTTTTCAGATTTACCAAATCTCTTACATCCGCCCATTGATCGCCGTTGACGTCGGCGGCATAATCGTTTTTATCGGCAAGAATCGCATTGATAATCACCATCAGCGACGCCGCGTCCTCATTGGGCAGGCGGTCATGACCGTTCGTGCGAACGACCGTTCCGGCGCTTGACACCGGATAAACCATTCCTTTGACCAAAAGGCGCTGATAAACGGTATACTGCGTATTGGCATTCAAATTGCCGAACGCATTGGAAAGCACCCATTTTTCCCCGTCAAGACTGTATTCATACGCTGGATTCTTTTGAACTACCAAACGGGTCTCCCCAACCTGAACGATGGGGGCTGACGGAATCAGTACCACCGAACCCTTGCCGATATCCACAGCGCCCGCTTTTCGGGAATAGAAAGTATACTGAACGTCATATTCCAAGTTTTCAAACACGTTGCTTTCCTGGAAAACTTCGCCGTCCTTACTGTATTCATAACCGCTTTGGGCTTTCAAGGTCACTGTCGTACCCTCAACACTTTGGATTTTTGAAGTGCCTTCGAACGGAATATCACTGTATTCGATTTCGTATACGGGCGCATCGTTGATATGAACCTTCGGCACCAGTGGCGCGCCGTTAACGGAGGCCTCATAATTCCAAATATAGATGTTGCCATAAGCAATATTGCCCATTTGCACACCGGGCGAGAAACAGGCGTTATTAAAAGAGGCGTCACTAAACGAGAAATGATGAACCCCCTGCTGCAATAAATGAGAGCCGGTGACCGTATCCGTCAGATCGCGTCCGCTTGCAACGTTTTTCATCATCGTTTGCGGAATGGCCTGCGGCAGATAATAGTCGAAACTTACGTTGACTTTTGCGCCCATTGCACTGTAATTCAGAGCTAACACAACAACGGGATAACCGTTCGAGGCGGTATGATTGGCAAAATCAATTTGATAAACCGGCGTATCGCCATCCGGCTGTTCAACCTCCCCGCCCGGATTATCCGGCTCATCCTCGCCGCCCCCGCAGGAAAATACCGCACCGTAGGTGGTCGTTTCGAGCGTTATGCCGGCAGGCACAAAGAAG
>JAZUFP010000318.1:0-4250 GCA_045640765.1 Acutalibacteraceae bacterium | reverse complement strand
CCACCAGCATCTTTTCTACCGAATTGCTTCGCCTTCCAATTCATAAACAACTTATGAACGACAAGTGCTAATCCGTTAATCCCGCCCCAGATGATGAACGTCCAGTTTGCTCCATGCCACAAACCACCAATAAGCATCGTTAAGAACAGATTGAAATAGGTTCTGCACGTCCCTTTTCGATTTCCACCCAGTGGATAATAAAGATATTCCTGCAACCAGGAAGAAAGGCTGATATGCCAGCGTTTCCAAAATTCCGTAGGATTCAAAGACAGATACGGAAGGTTAAAGTTCTTGTCAAAATCAAATCCAATCATTTTAGACAGACCGATAGCAATATCGGAATATCCGGAAAAATCGAAATATATCTGTAATGAATATGCTACTGTTGCAAGGAATACTGTTGCACCTGTAAATGCGGCCGGAGCCCCAAACACATCATTCACAAATATGTTCAGATGATCCGCAAGAACCATTTTCTTAAAGAAACCGCAGACAACAATCTGAATGCCCAACTTAAATCTATCAAAGTCAACGCAAGGTTTATTATTCAACTGCGACAGGAATCTGTCCGCTCTGACGATCGGGCCGGATGTCAGTTTCGGAAAGAAAGACATATACAGCGCAACATCGACAAAATCTCGTTCTGCTTCATATTTGCCGCGATACACATCCATCATGTAACTAATGGATGAAAAGGTATAAAACGATACACCCAACGGAATAATAATATTGATCGTTGTATAACTGCCTCCGAGCAATGCGGTAAAAGAACCGACAAAAAAATTAAAATATTTAAATACCGCAAGCTGTGCAACAGCAATAACGATTCCGGCCGCAAACAAAACCCTGTTATCTTTTCGAAGCGCCGTGAAATAAGCCACTGCGGTCAGCAGGAAAATGCAAACCGCAAATCGCCAGTCAGCCAGTACCATAAAAGCATAACTGGCCAATAACAGAAATATCTTATAAATTGACTGATAAGAATCTCTTTTTTCAAATACCCACTTGATCAGCCAAAGCAATGCATAAATAACAGCGAAGAATACAACAAATCCAAAGCTCGTAAACGCCATTATTGTGCCTCCAATCTCTGAATCACTTCAATGAGTTTTTCGGCAATCACATGATGACCGTATTTATTCAGATGCCCGGTGCCGACAGCGGTATTGATAAAACCGTGAGCAAGTCGGTGTTCATTTGCATAAAGTTTCTTAAAAGCATCCGTCATATCGACGAAAACAATATCTAATTCTTCACAGGTAGATGCGAAACAGTCAAAATACGCCTGCTCGGTTTTGTAGGATACCGATCCGTCCGGATTTAATTGTTCCGAAGGATGATAAAAGATGATTGGCGTAACACCGTTTTCCTGCGCCGTATCAGAAATGATAGATAAAAATTGTTTTAATTTATCAGAATACCCTTCCGGAATAGATACTGCCTGTTGAGCCGGGACCACAGCGTCCCCGGCCGGACTTTGACCCATCCAATTATCAAGCTGATTATAAACAGAAGATGCCGCAGGTATGAATTGCAAATAATAAATCAGTCCGCTATCATACGAAGGAATCCGCCTCGCCGTATGATTGGAAACCGCATCCATTTCACTTTCCGTCAACTTGACCGTTGCCGTTTCTATTATGCAAAATTTCTTCGGCTTAAACTTTACGACGGCCTGTTGAAAATTATCCGCACATCTGTATATCGTATGTCCTGTTATTGCGGAATTCACTGTGCTGTAACCTGCTGAATTCAGCAAATTACAAATGTTATCCTCAAACATTATCGATATGGCTGCTTCCCAAAACCAAAACATCTGCATTTTCAATATCGGTTGCATTGTTCAGTCCGGAAGAATCCATCTTATTCCAGGCAATTCCTTCAACCATTGTTGTCCTGATTTGATTTGGCAGCCATAAATAATCCGTATACTGTTCAGCATTATTAACATGTATTCCCGAATAAGCATAAACAAATACAAAGACGGACAAAAAGATTATTGCAAGTATACCGGATAATAAAATGTTAATTATTTTTTTCAACACAACATCACCTTATCAGCGCCGGACTTTCGGTCGACACATTTTCATCTTCCTTAAACGCTTTCGGTTTTACAATTCCCAATACCGCGAAGAAAGTGCGGAACATCGTCCATATTTCTTTCCAGAAGCCGTACTGTTTGATTTCCGACAAATTCCATTTCATCTTCCGGGGGAGGATTTCTTCCGCATAAACCCTGTCGGTATCCTCAACACCGTCCAGCAATTCGGCTTCATCTTTGAAATTGATACAGGCCTCATTCGTAATACCCGCCGGCAAAAGCAATGTCGCCATCATTTCCGGCGTATAAGCCGCCACATATTTCGGCACTTCGGGTCTTGTTCCCACAAAACTCATACTGCCCTGCAAGACGTCGATCAGTTGTGAAATTTCATCCAATCTGCATTTGCGGATGATCTTCCCGACCTTTGTCACTCTGCTGTCACCGCTGACGGTTACCAGCGTTCCCTTTTTGTCGGCACCGTTACACATGGAACGAAATTTGTGGATTCTGAATTCCTTACAATATTGTGTGATCCGCGTTTGTCTGTAAAATACAGGACCTTCAGAATCCACTTTAATTGCAATAGCCAATATCAAAAACAACGGCGACAGGATGATCAACATCAACAAAGAAGCCACCACATCAAAGACGCGTTTGAAAAACAGGCTTACCTGTTTCTTTTTCAGAATATCATAATATGGTCGGACTTCTGTTAATTGCAATTCCTTCGGCAAATCTTCCCATTTACGCATCAAATGTATTCCTTTACTGTCTCCGAATAATTCCCGATCACATACTCGACCTCTTCATCCGTGAGTTTCGTATGAAGCGGAAGTGTGATTTCATTTTCATACCGGGCAATACTGTTCGGATAATCTTCGGCATTGAATCCCAGGTTTTTATATGCCGTGTGAAGCGGAAGCGGCTTGTAATGAACGTTGGCAGCCACACCGCGTTCGGCCATCTTCACGATGATCTCCCGCCTCTCGGCGTCACTTACGGGATTCCCGTCCCTTTTGAAAACCCGGGTGATATAAAGATGACCGCTGCTCGTATACGCGTCGGTATAGTGATTCAGCACTTCGATACCCAACGGTTTGAAAGCGGCATCATACTTTGTGATGATTTCCTTTCTTCTTTCAAGCATACCCGGATAACGTTCCAGCTGTGCCAGCCCCATCGCGGCGGAAATATCCGTCATGTTGCACTTGTACCACGGACCGACGATATCATATTCCCACGCGCCGAGTTTATCCTTCGCAAGAGCGTCTTTACTTTGACCGTGCAGGGACAAAAGCTGTGCCTGACGATAAATCTCTTCATCATCAATACCGTTTATGCTTTTCCACGTCATGGCTCCGCCTTCGGCGGTAGTAAAGTTCTTGACGGCGTGGAAACTGTAATTTGTAAAATCGGCAACGGAACCGACCATCTTACCGTGGTAACTGGCTCCCAAAGCATGTGCCGCATCGGCAACAACAGCAACGCGACCGATTGCTTCCTGAATTTTATTTGCCGGACGGAAAAGGTTCTTCTTTCGCTCGACAATTTCAAAAATGCGGTCATAGTCGCACGGAATGCCGCCGAGGTCAACCGGAATGATCGCCTTCGTTTTCTCGGTAATGGCGGATTCCAGCGCATCGTAATCCATTTCAAGCGTACCCGGTTTCATCGCGCAGTCCACCAAAACGATTTTGGCGCCGACATGGAACGCTACCGAAGCAGAAGCGGTATACGTATAGGCGCAAGTGATAACTTCATCCCCGCTGCCGATCCCGAGAATACGCAGACTGGTTTCGGCGGAAGCGGTCTGACTGTTGAGGCAAACCGTTTTGCCCGTGCCGACCCGGTCAGCCAGTTTTTTTTCAAGTGATTTTGTGCGTGGACCGGTAGTTATCCACCCCGATTTCATTGCATCAACTACATATTGAATTTCAAGTTCTGAAATATCCGGCGGGGAAAACGGTATGTTATGTATTTCTTTCACAATGATTCGCCTCACAATTCGGTTTCAAGTATCCGTCAGCTTTTGTTACGGAATCAAAACGGAACCTGCCGTACCCCCATAAAAAACAATGCAGGATATAGCGTTTTATTCCTTTTTTAACGATGCTGAATTTACAAAAAAACAATATAAAATATTAAACTATAATTATAAATTATAATAGCACAAATTAATCGATTTGTAAAGAAAATTATTTAAAAT
>JAZUFP010000317.1:0-2443 GCA_045640765.1 Acutalibacteraceae bacterium | reverse complement strand
GGCGTTTTAAGACCAGCATGACGCGGTCGCCTTTTTTGATGCCCAGTGATTTGAAATAGTTGGCGCACTGTGCCGACGCGCGTTTCATATCATTAAAGGTAAAGCGGCGTTCAGTATGATCTTCGGCAATGTGCAGCAGTGCCAGTTTGTCCGGCGAACGCTTTGCCAGTTTATCGACGATATCAAACGCGAAATTGAAACGGTCTTCGTTCTTGAAATCGATTTTCAGCGGCGCACCGGTCTCGCTTTCCGTTACGTGGATAAAGTCGTCGCAGATCAGACTGCGTTCGATCGTGCTTTGCTGTGTCAGCGTACTGCGGATCACGCTTTCGGTCTGCTTTTCGCCCGGCAGGACTACCGCCAAAAACAGACAGTCCGTACCGTCCACCGCGATCATGCCGTGCGGTGTGGAAGAGTTGTAATAAATGCTGTCGCCCTCACTCAGATATTCGATATGATCGCCGACCTGAACTTTCAGACTGCCGCTCATAACGTAGTCGAATTCCTGCCCGGAATGGGTGGTCAGGTGGATCGGTTTATTTTGCAGATCCGCGCTGTATTCATACCGCACCCAATAGGGCTCGGCAATTTTTTTGGCAAACATGGGCGCCAGGTTCTGAATGGTGATGCCGTCTTCCTTGGCGGTTTCCTGACCGGTGCCTTTCCGGGTCACGGTATAGGATGACAGATGCGCGCTTCTTCCTTCCAGCAGATCGGTAATACCGATCCCGAACGCCAGCGCGCACTTATGAATAAAGGTAAACGGAAAATCCAGTCTGCCGGCTTCGTAATCACGGTATTCGTCAACCGACACTTCGGTCTTGTCCGCCATCTGTTCTTCGGTAAAGCCGGAAATTTCACGCATGGCGCGAATTCGCAGCGCCACCGTCAATAATTTTTCGGATTCTGTCGTCATTTCCTGTTCCTCCCTTTCAAAAAAGAAAACACCCGTCTCAATATCTTTGAGACGGGTGTTTGAAAATCAACATCCGCGGTACCACTCAAATTGCGGTTTTCACCGCCCCTCAGGATCCAACAATCCTTATGCCTTTACGCGGCAAGACGGAAGCACTTAATGGGTGTCCCGTTCAGTGCTTCGGCTCGGAAGGGATGTGTCTTATATCGCAAAATGCCGGTTTACAGCAACCACCGACTCTCTGAAAATTCGCCGATACAGACGGTCTTCGTCACAGCCTTTACAATTTGAATTCAGTATAGCACCGCCTTCAAAACTTGTCAATACCTTTTTTGAAAAAGTTTTTTCCTATATTCCCTTATATTTCCGGCGTGTGGCAAGACCGCCCCGGATGTGCCGCTCGCTTTTATTTTTTTCCAGCACCTTCTTGACGTCCCGATACAGTCCGGGGTCTTCCTGACGCAGACGGTCGGTCACGTCCTTGAACACGGTGGATTTACTGACCTTGAATACTTTTGCGGTCGCGCGCACAGTCGCGCCGGTTTCGATGATATACTCCCCCAACACGACGGCGCGGTTTGCTGTTTCGACTTTCATACCATCAACTCCCGGAAAAGGACTGTTTCATTGTATGAAAGTAAATATTAAAATATGTTACCGCAAAAATAAAACCGGCGACGCATTTTCGGCGGCACCGGTTTGCTTGATCTTATTTCTGAATTTCCACGATCTTTACGTGATCGCCGTTTTTCAGCGCGGCGGCGTTGGCATCGTCGGTATCCAGATGCATTTCCAGACGGAACTTCGGACTGACACGCACCTGCACGTCATAGAACCGGGTGCGGCGTTCGCTCATCACATCGACCGTGACGTAATCGCCGTCCTTCACGCCGTATTTTTCCCCGTCTTCCATGCTCATGTGGATGTGACGGTTGGCGATGATACAGCCCTCTTTCAGCGTGACGGTCCCTTTCGGCCCGATAATGGTGATCGGCGCGCTGCCTGCCACGTCGCCGCTTTCACGGACGGGCGGCTTGACTTTCAGCACGTAGGAATCGGTACGGGAAATTTCGACCTGTGAAGCCGGACGTTCCGGTCCCAAAATACGCACCTTTTCGATCGGGCGCATGGACGGACCGACCAGCGTCAGCTGTTCCTTGCAGGCAAACTGACCCGGTTGGGACAGATCCTTCATCGGAGCCAGTTCATATCCTTTGCCGAACAGCGCCTCCACGTGTTCGCGGGTCAGATGGATATGGCGGGCGGAAATACCGACCGGAATATCACCGGTATCGGCGGCGCCGCCCTGTTCCAAAATTTTCATGACCGCTTCCGCAACGGCCGAAATGTTGATATCCATTGGGAGATTCTCCTTTGATCAGATGATTCTGAAACTGTCTGCCATGGTGCAGCGGCGTTTACGGGTGAAACTGCGCGCGCTGGTCAGACCTTCGCCGGTAGGACCGGCAATGGTAAAGGTGGTATGTCCTTCTCCGCCGAAGCCGTTACCGGCGTAAGACGGCGCGT
>JAZUFP010000316.1:0-1682 GCA_045640765.1 Acutalibacteraceae bacterium | reverse complement strand
ACTAAAAAAATGGCGACCGCCTTGGCATAATCGATATAACCGATCCTGCCGGATTTTTCGTCTTTCATTGAAATCATCGTTGATTTTACCGGAGAAAGCCTCAATCAATAACGCTTTGACAGAATTGCCGGTCGTTCCTTATCCGTCATACGATCCGTTTGAATTTTTTGAGCGAAAATGCGAAAAGAACCGCGCCGATCAGGAAAAGCGCCAAAAACGGTTTCCACACCACGTCGATCCCCGCGCCGCGCAACAGGATCTGGCGGCACATTTCGACGAAGTGTGTCGTCGGTGCGATTTCCATGACATTCTGCACCCACTGCGGCATACTTTCCCGGGGTGTAATCAATCCCGAAAGCATATTCAACGGCATCAGCACGAGAATAAGAAACATGCCCATCTGCGGCATATTGTCCGCGACGCAGGCGAGAAAAAGTCCGAGCGACGTCACCGCAAAGAGATGCAACGCCACTCCGATGAAAAAGAGCAACGGACTTCCCGCGCAGGGGATGCCGATGAAACCGCACATTACCACGCCGAGCGCAAATGCCGCCGCGACCAGTACGACTGCGGTCATCGACCAGATTTTGGCGCACATGATCTCGAAAACCGTCACCGGCATCACCATCAGGTGTTCCAATGTTCCGCTTTCGCGTTCGCGGATAAGTGCGGCACCGATCAGAATGATCGCCAGCATACTGACGGTGATGACAAGCTGTTTGATCGCACCGTGCCAGGCCGGGGTAAGATTCGGATTGTAACGGTTGCGCGTCACGATCTGTACCGGTCCCTGATCAGGACACGGCTGTTTCTGCAAATAACTGTTGCTTTCCTTGGCTATGATCTGCTCGATATATCCGGAACCGACAAATGCCTGCGTCATGCGCGTCGCATCGGCATTGAGCTGCAATTCCGGGTTTTTCCCGGCGGCGACATTACGCTGATAATCGCTCGGTATGATCAGGGAGAAAGTATATTTGTCATTGTCCATGCCAACGTCGATTTCCTGCATGTCGGCGCGCACGGGTTTTTGGAAAAGCGGCGGTAGAAACGCTTCGGAGATCCGTTCAGAAAGTTCCGAATGATCCTCGTCTACAATCGCAATCGACGCCCGCTGTACCGATTCCGGTTCTCCTTTTGCCGTGACTATGATCCCGAGCGAAAAGGTGAGCACGATCAAAAGTACCATCATCCTGTCGCGTCCAAGTTCGATGATCTCCTTGACACCGAGATAGAAAATATTTTTGAGATGCTGATTCATCGTCAGGACTCCTGTTTTTTCTGGAAAAGCACGCCGAGCGCAAGAATGACCGGCGTCATTATCAGCAACACCAGAAACGGCGACGTCAATTCAAAAAAATGCAGTCCCTTGTTGAAAACGCCGCGGGAAATGATCATCATGTACGAAGTCGGATAAAGTTTCCCGATCAGGAGCGCAGGCCCTTGTTGCGAGGCAACGGGATTGATCAGACCGCAGAATTGCTGTGCGGGAATCATCGTCCCGAAAAGTGTCATAAACAGCACCGCGATCTGACTTCTCGTCACCGATGAAGCGAGCAAACCCATTCCGGTCGTGATGCAGCAATAGAGCAGCAGGGAAAGCGACAGCGTCACAAAACTTCCCTTGATCGGCACCTGAAAAACCGTAACCGCCAGTGTCACCATAAAAAGCGCACTTAACA
>JAZUFP010000315.1:0-2986 GCA_045640765.1 Acutalibacteraceae bacterium | reverse complement strand
TGGAGGCCTGACCCCCCGTATTGGAGTAATCTTCGGTACCGAAGACCATGATATTGACATCGTCGCCGGAAGCGAGGACGTGGTCCACACCGCCGAAACCGATATCGTAAGCCCAACCGTCACCGCCGAATACCCAGACGGACTTCTTGGACAGATAGGCCTCATTCGCGAGAACGTCTTTGCACAGTGCACAATCAGCGCCGGCAGCGCGGATCGCGGCGGTCAGCGCCTTTGCGGCTTCGCCGTTCTTGGCACCGTCTTCGAGCGTGGCAAGATAATTTTCGGCGGCGGCCTTCACATCGGCCGCGGCCTTATCGGAAGCGGCGATCTGCTTGACGTCGTCGATCAGACGGTCACGCAGTGCCTGCTGACCCAAATACATACCAAAGCCGTGTTCGGCGTTGTCCTCAAACAGGGAGTTTGCCCACGCCGGACCGTGACCGTCAGCGTCGGTGGTGTACGGAGAAGTGGCAGCCGGGCCGCCCCAGATGGAGGAACAACCGGTCGCGTTGGAGATATACATACGATCGCCGAACAACTGGGTGATCAAGCGAGCATAAGAAGTTTCGGCACAGCCGGCGCAGGAGCCGGAGAATTCAAGCAGCGGCTTCTTGAACTGAGAAGTGATGACGTTTGCATCGGTGGCAACGTCCTTCTTCTCGGCAACGTTGGCAACACAGTAGTCGAAGACATCCTGTTCAGCCAGCTGAGAGGCCTGCGGAACCATTTTGAGCGACTTGGTCGGGCAGACGCCGATACATACGCCGCATCCCATACAATCCAGCGGAGAAACAGTCATGGTGTAGGCATAGCCCTTGCCCGCGACCAGTTTTTCCTTTTCGGCGATCTTCAGGTTTGCCGGAGCGGCGGCCTTTTCGTCAGCAGACAGCGCAAACGGACGAATGGTAGCGTGCGGGCAAACGAAGGCGCACTTGTTACAGCCAACGCAGGTTTCGTTGTTCCATTCCGGAACCATAACGGCAACACCGCGTTTTTCGTAAGCGGAAGCACCCTGTTCAAAGGTACCGTCAACGTGATCAATGAAAGCGGAGACCGGCAGAGCGTCACCGTTCATCAGGCCGACCGGCTTCATGATATCGTCAACCATCTTGACGAGCTTCGCCGGACCGTTTTCGGTAACGGCGGCAGCTTTGTCTTCGGCAGTAGCCCAGTCAGCCGGAACGTCGATCTTGACATACGCGGTAGCACCGGCATCGATCGCCTTTTCGTTCATTTCGACGATTTCTTTACCCTTCTTCATGAACTTCTGTGCCTTTTCCTTCATGTAGCCGATGGCTTCTTCACGCGGAAGAACGTTGGAAAGAGCAAAGAAGGCAGACTGCAGAACGGTGTTGGTACGTTTGCCCAGACCGATTTCGGCAGCCATATCGATTGCGTTAACGGTGTAAAGCTGAATGTTGTTCTTGGCAATATAGCGCTTGGCTTCTGCCGGCATGTGTTCATTCAGTTCTTCCGGCGTCCACTGGCAGTTGATCATGTAGACACCGCCCGGTTTTACGTCGTTGACCATCTTGTAGCCCTTGATAACGTAGGACGGGTTGTGGCAGGCAACGAAGTCTGCTTTGTTGATGTAGTACGGGCTCTTGATCGGCTTGTCACCGAAACGCAGGTGGGAAATGGTGATACCGCCGGTCTTCTTCGAGTCATACTGGAAGTAGGCCTGAACGTACTTATCGGTGTGGTCACCGATGATCTTGATGGAGTCTTTGTTCGCGCCGACGGTACCGTCACCGCCCAGACCCCAGAATTTGCATTCGATGGTGCCTTCGGCAGCGGTGTTCGGAGCGGCTTCTTCTTCCAAGGAAAGGTTGGTAACGTCATCGACGATACCGATGGTGAAGTGCTTCTTCGGAGCATCCTTCGCCAATTCCTTATAAACAGCAAATACGCTTGCGGGCGGAGTATCCTTCGAACCCAAGCCGTAACGACCGCCGATAACGGTGTCGATCTTGCGGCCGGTTTCGGACAGAGCGGAAACAACGTCCATGTAAAGCGGTTCACCCAGCGAGCCGGGTTCTTTGGTACGGTCCAGAACAGCGATGGACTTGACGGAAGCCGGGATGGCTTCGACCAGTTTTTCGCTGGACCACGGACGATACAGGCGGACCTTAATAAGACCGACCTTTTCACCCATAGCGGTCAGGTAATCGATAACTTCTTCGGCGACGTCGCAGATGGAGCCCATAGCGATGATGATACGCTCGGCATCCGGAGCGCCGTAGTAGTTGAACAGTTTATAGTCAGTGCCGAGTTTGGCGTTGACCTTGTCCATATACTTTTCAACGATCGCCGGCATAGCATCATAATACTTGTTGCAGGCCTCGCGGTGCTGGAAGAAGATATCGCCGTTTTCGTGCGAACCGCGCATGACCGGATGTTCCGGATTCAGCGCACGGGCGCGGAATGCTTCAACAGCATCCATATCGCACATTTCTTTCAGGTCTTCATAATCCCAGACCTGGATCTTCTGAATTTCGTGAGAAGTACGGAAACCGTCAAAGAAGTTGACGAACGGAACGCGGCCTTCGATCGCTGCCAGGTGGGCAACGGCGCCGAGGTCCATAACTTCCTGCGGGTTGGTTTCTGCCAGCATGGCAAAACCGGTCTGACGGCAGGCGTAAATATCGGAATGGTCACCGAAGATGTTGAGGGCATGAGTAGCCACGCAGCGAGCCGAAACATGGAAAACTGCCGGCAGTAATTCGCCCGCGATTTTGTACATATTCGGGATCATCAGCAGCAAGCCCTGAGAAGCGGTGAAGGTGGTGGTCAGCGCACCGGCTGCCAAAGAGCCGTGAACCGTACCGGCGGCACCGGCTTCAGACTGCATTTCAACAACGTTGACCTTTGTGCCGAAAATGTTTTTTAAGCCCTGCGCAGACCACTGGTCAACATAGTCCGCCATCGGGCTGGACGGTGTGATCGGGTAAATACCCGCCACTTCGGTAAACGCATACGCAACATG
>JAZUFP010000314.1:0-6910 GCA_045640765.1 Acutalibacteraceae bacterium | reverse complement strand
GCGCCCTGACCGATGACCTCACAGCCATCCACCGACAGTTCACGGTACGCCTTGGAAACAGGGATCATTTCGGTGAACCCGGTCATTTCAAAAATTTCGTACACCTCGCTGGAAGCGTTGACAACTTCCAGGGTGCTTTCCGCCTTGCGCAGGCGCAGGATCACACGCAATCCGGCGCTGGAAATGTATTCAAGTTCCTTTACGTCCAGACGGATATCGGAATGATTTTCCGCCGCGCGCACGGATTCGATCTCCGCCTCCACTGCGGCAGCATTGGTCGAGTCGACCCTTCCGCGCAGACCGACCGTCAATACCCCGTTTTCATTATTAAACGTGATCCGTTCCATAATCATTCTCCTTTATCAAAAACTTCGCTGACTAAACGCGTATATTCTTTATAAGCGGCGGTATCCGAAAGTTCGGAAAGGTAATCGGCGATCGTCCGGTAGTACCAACCCTGCATCTGCGGATCTTTCTGATTCAGCGCCTGCCAGACCGCGTCCCCGTTCTTCATGTATTCACGGTGGAACGATCGCATATTGGAAAGTTTATCCGACAGCCACAGGATTTTAACGTCACGGTCTTTGGTCAGCCGTAAAATCAACAGAGATTCCTCTTTCCGTTCCTGCCAGGTCTCCGCGGGCGGACGGTCGGACAGTTTATCTTCGGTCTCGCTTTGTACCAGCGCCGATACACGCGCGCCGAACTTTTGCTTGATGGTCTTCGGATCCACACCGCAGTCTTCCACCGTGTCGTGCAGCAGACCGGCGATCATCACATTCTCGTCCGCCGTCATGGTCGCGACGATCGACGCGACCTCCAACGGATGCAGAATGTACGGCGTGTTTGCCAGTTTCCGCAGTTGCCCCGCGTGTGCCTGTGTCGCGAAGCAGATCGCCTCGTTCAGATTTTCATACATTTTATCACTTCTCCCCCGATCAGCCGTATCCCGGAATCACAACAGTTTGGTGATCGTCAGAATATTCTGGTCTTTTTCAAATTTATAGCGCACGTCATCCATCGTCTTTTTGACCATATAGATGCCCAGTCCGCCGATTCCCCGTTCTTCCGCCGAAAGGGTAACGTCCGGATCGGATTTTGTCAGCGGATTATAGGGAATACCGTTATCCGCGAAGCGCAGATGTACCGCGTGCGGATCTTCGGTTTCAATGACCGAAACGGTGACCGGTCCGGCTTTTTGAGCGTACCCGTACCGCACGATATTGCTGAAAATTTCATCAATGGCAACATTGAACTGAATGACCGTCTTCATCGGACAGCCGATCTTTTCCAGTTCCCCCTCGACAAAAGCGGTCGCTTCGGAGATATCTTCCAGTTTCGCTTCGTCGAAATGAATGGTCGGTACCGGCGGATGACCGATATACCGAAACGCGACCATGGTAATGTCATCGAACTGATCGGCTTCCCCGACAAAGGCATCCACGTCGGCACGTACCGCTTCACAAAGGGACTGCATGGATTCGTATTCGCGGGCGTTCACCACGTCCAGCAAGCGGTTTTCACCGTACAGTTCATTCGCGGCGTTGGTCGCTTCGGTCACACCGTCCGTATACAGATAGACGATGTCCCCCGGTTCCAGCTGTAATTCAAACTGTTTATACTGAACGCCGTCCATACCGGCAAGAACGAATCCGGCGCGCGATTTCAAGAAACTGAATTTTCCGTCGGCATGACGCACCAGCGGCGGATTGTGACCCGCGTTCGCGTAATTCAGGCAGCCCGTTGAAAGGTCGATACCGCCCTGCCACGCCGTCACGAACATTCCGGCGTCGTTGCCTTCGCACAACGCGTTATTCCCGACGGTAAAGACCTCACTGAGAGGACGTCCCGTTTCGGTCAGATGTTTCAGTTCGGTCTTGGCGCGCATCATGAACATTGCCGCCGGGATCCCCTTACCGGAAACATCGGCGATCAGGAAATGCAGCGTATCGGGATCGGTCAGATAAAAATCATAAAAATCGCCCCCGACTTCTTTCGCGGGGTCCATGGAAGCGAAAATATCAAAATCCTTTCGTTTCGGAAATGCCGGGAATACCCGCGGCAAAGCCGAAGTCTGAATGTTTTTAGCAAATTCGAGTTCTTTGTCGATCCGGGCGGACGCTTCCGCGATATAGTGTTTCAGCGTATCGACCGTCGAGTTGATATCGTCCGACAGTGAAGCGAATTCCTCACTGGTGCGGACGTTGACCACCACGTCCAGATTTCCGCTTGAAATTTCGGAAAGAGATCCGTTGATCCGTTTAATCTGATTGACGACCACCTTTTTGATCAACAGATAGATCAGGATAAACAGGATCGCGAAGACCAGGATTTCCATGAAGGTATTGACATAAAGTGCGATGTTCCGCATCTGCATCGCCTCGGTGACGGGAAGCACCGACAAGATCTGATATCCTTCCGCCATGCGGTACAGACAGTAGCAGTCCGTATCCCCGATCGTCAGATTGAAAACCTCGTCCGGCCGGCTTTTTTCAATGGCCGGCAGGTTTCCTTTCAACGTATTATCGTCCACCCCGTCCGGCGCACTGACGACGGCATGATTTCCGTCCAGGATCAGTATATATCCCGTCTGTCCGACGTGACGGTTTTTTGTGGCCCCGTCCACGAATACCGAGGTGTAGTTCTGCAATTGTTCCGCGCTGTATCCGACCTGCACAAAACCGTAACTCGTCCGGATGCCGATATACTTGCGTTCCACGGACGGATTGCTGACGATCGGACCGAATGCCTGGATAAACTCGGTTTCGTCCCCGTTGATCAGGCATAAAAACGCACGGGACTGATCGCCGGAGTTCATATCAAAATTGATATAATCCCCGACGTTGCTGGCAAAGATATGCCCCGTTTTATCGATCATGCTGATTTCCTCGACACCGTACTGCCACGCCATTTCGCCGATGTTTTTCGACGTGATATTTTCGGTGATCAGGCGGGAAACTTCCAGCAGTTTCTGATCGGAAGCGTCGTACATATCGGCAACGGTCTCGTTCAGTGCCAGTTTCAGCAGTGTATCACGCTGGGTTGTGGCAATGGTGTTCTGAAGATTGAAAACGAAATAAGACGTGGTAACGAACGCAAAAATGACCGTGACCAACAGCCAGCGCTGGATCTTCTGTGAGATCCGGGTGCCGTTGCCGGCTTTTTTTCTGTTTCTGTCGACCGAAAGAAGCGACAGAACAAAGGATGCCAGCATGACCGATATGCCGTTCGCGGCGACCATCGGTACCGTGCAGGCCTTGACCACCGCCATCGCGCGGGTCGGGGTGGCCATATTCGTAATAAAAACCATGGTCAGGTGAAAAACTTCCATGACGACACCGCTTGCCAGCGAGATCAGCCAACCCGGTTTTTTGTCTTCAAACATAAATTTTCGCAACGCGGCGGCGTAAAGGCCGGCAAACAGCGTTGAAAGCGTACACGCCATCCGTGTAAACGTACCAACGCCCCACGCGACGGCGATCCACCGTTCGACCGCTCCGATCACACCGGCAATGATCCCCGCCGGCGCACCGAACATCAGTCCGCCGACCAGCACGGCGGCGTCCCGGCAGTTCATCTGCGCGCCGTTCATGGGAATGCCCCATTCGGTACCGACCACAGCCAGCGCGCCGAACACGATGCCGAAAACGATTTGCCGGAGCCAGTAATTTGCCCGTCCGAAAGGCGTTTTTCTGTCAAGCAGATACAGCAAAACCGATGCGATGACCGGCAACAATACCGCAATGCACAATTTGATATAAGAACTGTACGTTACAATCCAATCCGCCATGTCAAAACTCCTTTCGATCCGTAAAGAAACGGTAAAGCCGTTCTTTGTAATCGGGTGCCTCGTCATAAACCGCGTGCCCGTATCCGTCATACATATAGAGTTCACAGTTCAGTTTTCGGGCGATCTCCACGGAAGCGTTTCCGGAAACGACACGGTCGCTTCGTGTGCCGATCACCAGAACAGGGCACCGGATCATTTCCAATTCCGCGTAGGTGTCAAAATCCTGCACCGCCTGCATCAGAATGGCAAAACGCCGCATTTCATCGGGCGTGCCGACCGTTTCGAGGACCGGCATGGCATCGGCGTACTGCCGCAGCGTTTCTTCGGAATAGACGCACTCAAAAAACATTCTGTTCAGCGCGCGGACATTCTGTGAAACCGCCAGCTCCCGCAATTTTGAAAACACTTCGGCAGTCGTGTCGTTCTGCCGGGCGACCGTTGATCCCAAAACCGCCTTATGCACAAGACGCGGATACCGGATCGCCAGTCGCTCGAGGATCATACCGCCCATGGAAACGCCGAAAAAATCGGCCGAAGCGATCCCGATCAGTCCGCAGGCCGTCCCGACGTCAGACGCCATATCGTCTACCGAATAACCGGGCAAAATTCCTTTCTTTACATCCAAAACGTATACCGTATAGGTTTCGGCAAACCGCGGAGCGTACGCCGAAGCGATCGCCCCGGCGGAAAGCGTGATGGACTGAACGCTGACACCGGGCAGGATCACGAGATTCTTTTTTCCGTCGCCGAAAACAACGTAATCCATGGAAAAATCCGCTGTCTGTGCTGTCCGGATCTCAAATTCAGCGTTCATATCTTATGATCCTTTCCGAATTTTTTTCATATTATTATATCATACAAACGGGTCCGTGACAAGATTTTTCTTGTGATAAATCGCGTAAAAAAACAGCGGAGAAACTCCGCTGTTTTTTATTCGTCCGTTTTCAATTCTTCGGTCACGATCGTGACGCTGTCCGCTTCGACACGGGCAAAACCTTCGGCGGCAATGCCGCTCCATACCGTTTTGCCTTTCAGAAAAGCTTCGATCCTGCCGTTGCCCAAAGCAAGGATCGCCGCCGCGTGACCGCAGCGGATGCCATACGATCCGCCGCCGTTTTTGTTCCGGTCGTCCGAAACCGTCACATGAAGTGAATCGCAGGTGAAATTATTTTCTTCACAGTCGGGGGTGATCACCGTTACGTTCAACAACCGTGCCGACTCACTGTTTTGATTTTGCATAAACGTCCTCTATCGTTCCGCACATCATAAAGTGCTGTTCGGCGATCGTGTCACATTCGCCGCCTAAGATCCGTTCCATTCCGTCCAGCGTTCTATCCACCGGAACATAAGCGCCCTTCATGCCGGTAAAGGCCTCAGCAACGTGGAACGGCTGACTCATGAAACGCTGCACCTTCCGGGCGCGTTTGACCGTGATCTTATCCTCCGGCGACAGTTCATCCATACCGAGAATGGCAATGATGTCCTGCAATTCCTGATACCGCTGCAAAATGCGCTGGGTTTCCCTGGCGATCTTACAATGCCGCTCGCCCACCAGATCGGGTTGCAACATTTTAGAGGTGGATTCCAGCGGATCGACCGCCGGATAAATGCCCAGTTCCACGATTTTACGGGAAAGAACGGTCGTGGCGTCCAGATGGGCAAAGGTCGTGGCAGGCGCCGGGTCGGTCAGATCGTCCGCGGGGACGTAGACCGCCTGGACCGAGGTGATCGAACCGTTGACGGTCGAAACGATACGTTCCTGCAATTTACCCATTTCGGAAGCCAGCGTCGGCTGATAACCGACCGCGGACGGCATTCTGCCGAGCAGTGCCGACACTTCCGATCCGGCCTGTGTGAAACGGAAAATATTATCCACAAAAAACAGCACGTCTTTGTGGGCGGTCTCGCGGAAATATTCCGTCATGGTCAGCCCGACTAGCGGCACACGCAGACGCGCGCCGGCAGTTTCGTTCATCTGACCGAAAACGAGCGCAGTTTTATTCAGAACGCCCGATTCCTTCATTTCATTATATAAATCGTTCCCTTCGCGCGACCGTTCACCGACACCGGCGAAAACCGAATAACCGTCGTGTTCAAAAGCGATATTACGGATCAGTTCCATGATCAGCACGGTTTTGCCGACACCGGCGCCGCCGAACAGACCGATCTTTCCGCCGCGCATATAAGGGGTCATCAGATCAATGACCTTGATCCCGGTTTCCAGAATTTCATTTCCGGCGACAATGTCCGAAAACGCGGGTGCCGGATGGTGGATCGGCCAGGCAATCTCGCTTTTCAGCGGTTCGCCCTTATCAATGGGCGCGCCGATCACGTTGACCATTCTGCCCAGCGTTTCCTGCCCGACGCCGACCGTGATGGGCGCGCGGGTATCCACCGCTTCCAGTCCGCGGGAAATACCGTCGGTCGGGTTCATGGAAATGCACCGTACCAGCCCGTTTCCGAGGTGCTGTAATACTTCAAGCGTAAACATCTTTCCGTTGTTTTCGATTTTCAGAGCGTGAAAAATATCCGGCAGGTTGACCCCGTCATCAAACTGTACGTCAACGACCGGTCCCGTAATACGCTGGACCGTGCCGACCGTGTTTTCAGCCATTTTCCCCATCTCCTTTGTTTCCGCGCTCGGCGGAGGTTTCTATGACGTCCGCCGTAACCTCGCTTTGGCGTTTCCGCTGGATCTGCAATTCCAGCATTTCACCGTACTGCGTGGCGGTATCGTAAGCGGAACGCATGGTCATCAGCGTTGCCGCCTGCGCGCCGACGGCCGTTTCCAGAATCATGCCGTACATCAGCGCGCGGAATCCTTTGGCACCGATCTGTGCCAGAACCGTTTCCCGATCCGGCACCCACAGCGCGTTTTCGGTCCATTCGGGATTACCGTTCAGCGCCAGTGTGACCGCAGTCGGGGTCTGCGTCATGGTATTGATATATTTCGGATAAATGACCCGGACACACGTTTCCGGGTCTTCCTTCGCCAGCGCCGATAACAAATCGAACAGTTCCCGGCATTCCGAAAACTGCGGAATATCGTTCCAGACGAAACGCCGCTCCGGCTCGTATTTGCGCTCATTCAGCAGACGGACGGTCTGCTCTCCGCAGGCG
>JAZUFP010000313.1:0-9495 GCA_045640765.1 Acutalibacteraceae bacterium | reverse complement strand
AAACAGGTGAAAGAACTTTGCGAAACGTGCGGCGTAAGAGCTGAAACGGGACTGCTGGTATTCATTCTCTGCCTGACAAAACAACTGTAACATTTGTATGTGATCAATCAGTTCGACCCCAAACTGTTTGACGGGGTCATGGCGGATATTCTGGCAAAAAGCAACGAATGTTATCAGGTGCGTAAAGTTTACGGCACGTTTGTGGCAGGTTGGTTTATCAACTTTTTCAATTTAAGCCGCTTTGCTGTCGGCCGTCTGCAATTCGAGCCGTATGAGCTGGAAACGGATATTCACTTTGAAGGTCGGACGCTGGCGAAAGGTACTCCGGTCGTATGTGTTCATATCCCTTCCGGCGCGCCGCTGGAACCGGAAAGCTGCCGGAAATCGTTTGAAGATGCGTATGATATTTTTGCTCCGCGGTTTCAAAACGGAACGGTTCCGTTTTTTTGTTTTTCCTGGCTGCTGGCGCCGGAGCACCGGCAGTTGCTGGACGAAAAAACGAATATCGTCCGCTTTATGGATTTGTTCAGTATTACGCCGTCCGAGCAGACGGTAGAACACGATTTTTGGCGGATCTTCGGTCGGGAAGACTGTTCCGATATATCGCTCCTGCCGACCGAAACTGCCTTGCAGAAAGTATACGCCGCGTGCATCCGGAAAGGTCATATCCCGTTGTCCGGGTACGGTATTTTGTATGTGAAAGACGGGAAAATAATCGAACCTTTTCCGGACTGAAACCGGGGAATGCCGATGCGTGCATCCCGAACTTTTGACCGAACAAAGTGATTTTTGATACACCTGAATAAAACGATGAAACGGTCGTTTTATTTTAAGGTGTATTTTTTTGCGAATCGGTCGGATTTTGGGTAATGTACCCAAATATTCTTGTGTTTCGTAGTCAAATTATCTGTTTTTTGAAAAATATGATGTTAAAAAAACATTATCTTAAAAGCACATATATTAAAAAAATAAGATTGTCTAATATCTGCAACGATGTTATAATATATACAGAGAAATTATCCGCAGTGTTCGAGGTGAGTGCGAATGAAGTTGACTTACAGGAAAAAACGGAGTGTGGCGGGCATTTTGTTTGTCCTTCCGTGGATCATCGGTTTGCTGGTGTTTTTTGCTCAGCCGATGGGGTTGTTGGTCAAATTGGCTTTTACGAATATGAAGTTCGGTCAGGGTGACGGATACGTGCTTGAACCGCTGAAAAACCTTTGGGACAACTTCAAGTATTCCTTCGCGGGGGATGCCTATTTCCCGACCTATCTTTTCACCAGTTTCGGCAACCTGTTTTACGAGGTTCCCTTTATCGTTTTGTTCAGTCTGTTTTCGGCCACGGTACTGAATCAGAAATTCCACGGCCGTGCCGCCATGCGCCTGATCTTCTTTTTGCCGATCGTGATCGGCTGCGGGCTGATCATGAACGTCATTCAGAACGGCACAAACGAGATCATGATGACTTCGCAGGACGAATTGTCTTTCTTCAATGCCGAAGGGCTGACGCAGTTGTTGTTGTCCACGGGTCTGCCTGAGTGGCTGATCACCGTTATTTCGACCCTGGTCGTCAACGTTTCCGACCTGGTCTGGCGCAGCGCACTGCAGATCCTGGTCTTCCTGGTAGCGCTTCTCAGCGTTCCGGAATCGTATTACGAGGTCGCCCGGGTAGAGGGGGCAAAGGCGTGGGAAACTTTCTGGAAAGTCACCTTTCCGACAGTGACGCCGTATGTGCTGGCGCTGACGGTCTATACGATCATCGACTCGTTTACCAACGTGGATAACAAGGTGCTCAGTTACATCGTGACGTTTTCAAACGAGCAGATCGAATATTCCAAAGCCGCCGCAATGGCGTTGGTCTTTTTCGCGATCGCGGTCGTGTTTATACTGATCGTCTTTTTGGTTTTCAGACCGTTTGTTTTTCAAAAAGACAGAATCGAGTAAAGGAGGATGGATGGTTTGAAAACGGAAAACCGATGGATGGATGACACCGCGCAAAAGCGCATCGAAATCTCGCCGGCGTACTATTTGGGCAAATCGTTCTCCACTTTGCTTCGCTGGCTGTTCTTGATCTCTCTGTCTTTTGTCATTCTCTATCCTTTGTTCTATATGTTCAGTATGTCCCTGCGCGCCACCGCCGACTTTTACGATATCACGGTGGTTTGGGTGCCGCGGAATTTCACACTGGATCATTTCAAGTACGTGTTGACCGAACTCGGGATCGGAAAACCGATGTTCCGGACGGTTTTGATCACCGTCGTTTGTGTTGCGGCGGAAATCTTCATTTCCTCCGCGGTCGGGTACGGGTTCGCGCGCTTCAAGTTCAAGGGCTCCAACATTCTGTTCGGCATTGTCATTTTTACGATCATCGTTCCGCCGCAGGTTTTGAACCTTTCCAATTACCTGCTGGTCAAAAACTTTGATATTTTCGGCATCATCGGTGCCATTACCGGCGCGCCTTCCAAAATCAACCTGTTGGATTCGGTCTGGGCGTTTCTTCTGCCGGCGGCTACCGGCATGGGCATCCGTTCGGGATTGCTGATTCTGATATTCAGACAGTTTTACGGCGCCATTCCGGTGGAATTGGAGGAGGCGTCGCTGATCGACGGATGCGGATTTTTGAAAACGTATTTCAGGATCATGGTCCCGAATTTATCCAACACTTTTTTGCTTTGCTCCGTTTTTTCGGCGGTTTGGTATTGGACCGATTATTTCTACGCGTTGATCTATCTGCCTACCTGGAAGACCATGGCGTTGCAGGTCCAACGGATTTATGAACTGCTGTATAACCGTTTGGGATTGATGGGTGACCGCACCGTCTATAACATTATTCCGAAAACGCTGGCGGCCTGCCTCATCTTTATTCTGCCGCTGTTGATTTTCTTCCTTGTCGTGCAGAAATGGTTTTCTCAAAGCATTGAAAACACCGGTCTTGTCGGCTGACGATTTTTTGTGAGGGTAAAAAATGAAACGACTCTTTTCGGTTGTGCTTACATTCTTGATGCTGTTTACCGTTCCGGCTGTCCCTGCCTTTGCCGCGGAAAAGGACGTCCGGCTGAAAACGGTACGGGAGGGTGAAACCGCCACTTTTGATGTTGCGGTCAAAGAAAGCGCAGACTATTACATAAAAATTCAATATACCGCGATCAGCGGCCGCAGTGTTTCCCCGAAAGCGGCAGTCACGGTGGACGGTACGTATCACGGGGACGAAAAGGATGTTTTTGAGTTTTCAAGAATCTGGTCCGATGTGCGACCCGGTGAACGCTTCAAAACGGACGATTTCGGCAACGAACTTTCACCCACACCGAAAGAAGTTTTGAGATCGCAGGAAAAACAGATTTTCCCGCAGGGTGAAAACCGGGAAAACGGTTTTGCCTTAAAGGCCGGTAAACATACCGTTTCCGTTTTCATGATCGAAGAGGGCATACAGATCGAGGACGTTTCCGCCGTCAAGGTCGAAAAAACGCAAAGTTATGCCGACTATCTTGAAACAAACAAGGGAAAAGAAGATACGGCCGACCGCGAAATCATCACGGAAGCCGAACTTTTACACGAAAAAAGTCATCTGGAAATCGCGGTCAATTACGACAGGACTTATCCCGATATCAGCCCCAACAGTCCGTCGGTCATTATGTATAATTTGATCGGTGGCTCCTCATGGGCAAAATCCGGCCAATGGATCTCGTATGAAGTGGACGTTCCGGAAAGCGGGTTTTACTATTTGAACGTGCGGTACCGTCAAAGAACCATCGGCGGTATCACCTCCCGCAGAAAGATCATGATCGACGGGAGTGTTCCTTTCGACGGATTGAATTGCGTTTACTTCGCGGCTTCAAATAAGTTTGTAAACGATGCCGTCGGCAGTGAAAAGGACGATTACAGAATTTATCTTGAAAAGGGTAAACATATCGTCCGGTTCGAGGTAACGCTGGATTCTTTGCAGGACGTTATTCTTCAATTTGAAAACGTTTTGGATAACCTCAACCGCCTTTCCGGCAAGATCAACGTCATCGTCGGTGAAAGCGCCGACCTGAACCGCGATTATAACTTTGTCGAAGCCATTCCGGACCTGGCGCGGACGCTTGAAAATTCTTCCGACAAGTTGACGTCGATCATCAATAAGCTGAAAAGCGATAAGGACGAAGGTTCCCAGATCGCAAGGATCAAGGAAGCGGCAAGACTGCTGCGGAAAATGGCAAAAAAACCGCAGGATATCGCCGGACAGCTGGAATATTTCAGAAGTCAGCTGTATGATCTGGCGGCGGTTCTTTCCAATATGAAAACACAGCCGCTTGAAATGGATTATTTCAAGTTCACGCCCTGCGCCGGGGCAAAATCCACCGCGGAAAACAGTGGTTTCTTTGAAAGACTGAAATTCAGATTCAAATCGTTTTTGTACTCGTTTGTCGGGGATTACAGCTCGATGAGCGACGGCAAAACCGACAGTCTTGAAGCGTGGATCTCGTTGGGGCGCGATCAGGCGCAGGTTTTGAATCAACTGATCAAGGAAGATTTTACGGCAAAAACGGGTATTCCCGTAAAACTGTCTTTGGTCACCACCAATATCATGACGGCCGTCGCTTCGGGCAGGGCGCCCGACGTTGCGCTGTATCTGACGGGTGAAAACATCGCGGATCTTTATTACCGTGACGCGCTGGTCGATATGAATCTGTTGCAGAACAACGAAAAAATCCTGTCCCGGTTTCATGCGTCCGCCACGTCCGCTTTCCGGCGCGGGGATGCTTTGTACGCACTGCCGCTGACGCAGTCGTTCCAGATGATGTTCTACCGTACTGATCTTTTTAAGGAACGCGGATACCGTGTGCCGAACACCTGGGACGAAACCTACGCGCTGTTGAATCTGTTGCAGAATGACGGAATGCAGATGGGCATCGGCATCACCGAGGATACTTTCAATATGTTCCTGCTGCAATCGGGTATTTCGCTGTATAACGATTCCGTGACCAAAACCAATTTGACCGATATCCGGGCGGTAAACGCCTTCTCGAAATGGACCGAACTGTTCACCAAATACGGCATTCCGAAATCGTACGACGCCGTAAACCGTTTCCGTACCGGACAGATGCCGGTGGTCATTTCGGACTATACGTTCTATAAAACGGTGTCCATCAGCGCCCCCGAAATCAAAAATTCCTTTGCCATGGCGCCCATTCCCGGGACCGTTGATGAAAGCGGGAAACTGAACCGTGCGCAGAACAGCAACATTTTGACGGGTGTCGCTATTATCCGGAAAAAGGATAAAGATATTTCCGATTATGTAGATGCCATGAAATTCGTCGATTGGCTTACGTCGGATGAAATTCAGGAACGGTACTCGTTCTATTCGGAAATCCGCGTCGGTATTTCCGCGCGCGTTCAAACCGCCAACATCAACGTAATGGATAAGATCTCCTGGTCCGGCAAGGAACTCGCCGCGCTGAAAGAACAGTGGAAAGCGGTCGAAAAGATCCCGCTTTCACCGATCCATTATTATATTACCCGCAACCTGAACAACGCTTTCAGAAAGGTCGTTTATCAGTACGAAAGTCCGCGTGACGTCATCTACCGTTACGACAACGATATCAACGAGGAACTGACCCGAAAGCGAAAAGAATTAAGATTGGAGGATTAACATGAAAAGAGCTAAAAGACAGTCTTTACGGAAATATACCGAAAGTTATCTGATGCTTGGCTTTTGGTTTGTGTTTTTTATCTTTTTCACGCTAATCCCCATCGCAATTTCCGTTGTGATCTCTTTTACCGACTATAATATGCTTCAAACACCGCATTTTGTCGGATTGAATAACTATATGCGTCTGTTGCTGGATGATGAAATATTCGTGAAATCGCTGGCCAATACATTGCTTTTTGCGGTCATTACCGGCCCGATCGGGTATCTGATCTCCTTTGTGATCGCGTGGTTTATCAATGAAACGGGGAAGACGGTGCGCCCGGTGTTGACGTTTTTGTTCTATTCTCCCTCGATCGCCGGCAGTATTTACGTTGTATGGACCTATATTTTCAGCGACGATTCCTACGGCTTCTTAAACAGTATGCTTTTAAGTACCGGTATTCTGCAAAAGCCGATCCAATGGCTGACCGACTCCAACTATAATGCCTATGTTGTGATCGTGGTCATTCTGTGGATGAGCATGGGCACCAGTTTTCTGGCCTTCATTGCCGGATTGCAGTCCTTGAATAAATCACTGTTTGAATCCGCCGCGATCGACGGCATCCGCAACCGCTGGCAGGAACTGTGGTATATTACACTGCCGCAAATGGTGCCGCAGTTGCTGATCGGTGCCGTTCTTACGATCTCGTCGTCCTTTGCCGTGGGCGCGGTTCCTGCCGCCCTTACCGGAAACCCCAGTACGGACTATTCCACCCATACGTTAATTCTGCACATTCAGGATTACGGGAACACCCGTCTGGAAATGGGATACGCTTCTTCGGCCGCGGTCGTGTTGTTCATCCTTATGGTAGGCACGTGGTTTGCCGTCAATAAGGGACTTCGCTCGCTGGGAAAGGATTAAGTGTATGAAACAAAACAAACTTAACCGTTCCCTCGGGGGAAATATCGCGGTTGTGATATTCCTGCTTATCATGGGCGCTTTTACCGCTTTCCCGATTTACTTTTCGGTCATCAACGCGTTCAAACCTTTAAGCGAACTGTATCTTTTCCCGCCGCGGTTTATCGTATATAACCCCACGTTTGATAATTTTAAGGATATTATTTCTTTACAGTCGCAGGCGACCGTTCCGATGGAACGTTACATATTCAATACCGTTTTTGTTTCGGTTTCCACAACGGTCATTTACGTTCTGCTGGCTTCGCTGGCGGCATATCCGCTTGCCAAGCATCAGTTTCCGGGCAAAAACTTCATTCATAAACTGATCGTTTTCGCCATTCTGTTCAGCACACAGGTCACCGCTTTGCCGCAGTATTTGCTGATGTCGAAAACCGGGATGCTGGATACCTACATGGCTTTGATCTTTCCGGCGATCGGAAACTCGTTCGGGGTATTTCTGGTCATGCAGTTTATCGGTGCTTTTCCCGATGACGTGATCGAAGCCGCCCGGATCGACGGCTGTACCGAATTCGGCGTGTTTTTCCGCATCGTGTTTCCGTCCGTCAAACCGGCGTGGATCACGCTTGCCATTCTGACCTTTATTTCGAACTGGAACGCCACCGGAACGCAGGTCATTTTTACCGAATCGCTGAAACTTCTGCCCACGATGATGAGCCAGATCACCGCCGCCGGGATCGACCGTGCCGGCGTGGCCGCGGCTGTTTCGTTTATTCTGATGCTGCCGCCGATGATCGCGTTTATTTTCAGCCAAAGCAACGTGGTGGAAACGATGGCTTATTCCGGTATCAAAGAATAATGGATGATATTTTGAAAAGACAGGAGGGGATGTAATGAAAAAATACGCTTGTGTTTTGCTGATCTTTGTTCTCATACTTTCGGTTTTCGGCGGTATGGGTGTTTCGGCGCTGACCGAAACGGGGGATTATCAGTATGATGAAAAACTTCATGCCATCCCCGGTCCCGAAACCTATACGGCTTCCGCCGTGTTGTACGGCAATAATATCGGTGTCGGCAATTTCTCCGAACCGGCCGATATTTTTGTGGACGCGCAAAAACGGATCTATATTGCGGACGCCGGCAATAACCGGATCGTGGTATTGAACAGCGCGTTCAAACCCGTCCGTACCATTGAAACGATCGTTTCCGCCGACGGTAAAAACACTTTGTCAGAGCCCAAGGGCGTTTTTGCCGACGGTGAATATGTATATATCTGCGATACCGGGAATTTCCGTGTGATCGCGCTGGATCAAAACAACAGAGTCGCCCGGCTGATCGAGGGAAAAGACCTGATGTCGGTCAATAAGAACTTTGTTTTCAAACCCGAAAAGGTCGTGGTCGATTCCAACGATAACGTGCTGGTATCTTCACCGGCTGTCTATCAGGGCATCATGCGCTTTGATGAAAATGATCATTTCAAGGCCTTTTTCGCCCCCAACGAAGTTACGACCGGTTTTACCACCTTTGTAACGACAACGTTGAAAAAAATCTTTACCGATGCCCAAAAGGAAAGTCTGCAAAAAAATCTGCCTTCGCCATACAGTAATCTGTATATCGATGAAGAAAACTTCATTTTCGCCACGGCGGAAAACGTCAATCAGGGGCAGAATATCAAAAAACTGAATTCTTCCGGCACAAACATTTTGGCCTACTCTTCGGCGATGGAGGAGAACCAGACCTTCGGTGATTACGAAACCAAAGAAGAAAAAAACAATTTTGTCGATATTCACTGTGACGGAAACGGTTATATGCTGGCGGCCGACAGTGTCAGCCAAAAGTTGTTCCTGTATGACCGGGAATGCAATCTCATTTCCATTTTCGGCGGAAAGGGAAAAGCCAACGGACAGTTTTCAACCGTCAGCGCCATTGAAAAGCGGGACGACGATTATCTGATTTTGGACAGCGAGGTCGGCACCGTTACCGTTTTGTCGCCGAACGCCTATATGCGTGAAGTCATTGCCGCCATGAATTATTATCAGAACGGCGAGTATGAAAAATGCGAAAAAATGTGGGAAAGCATTTTGGAAAAGAACAGCAATTTCCCCTTTGCCTACCGAAGTCTGGGCCGAACCCAGTACCACGAGGGCAACTACAAACTTTCCATGCAATATCTGAAAACGGGCGGCGATACTTATTTTTATTCGCTGGCTTTGAACGAATACCGTAAGGAGTTTATTCAGGACCATTTTGCCGTTCTTCTCTGCGCAGCGGTCGCGGCGGTCGTTCTGTTCGTCTTTGCGGTGAAAAAAATCAAAAAGTTTTTATTATCAAAATAGAAAGGGGCGAAAGCATTGAGAAATCTTAAACTGTTCTTCAAGTCGTTGAAATACAAGTTTGAAGATCGAAAAACCGTTACGGTCCGTAACCCGTTTGAAAAATCCATGCTTATCTATCCCTTTCGGCTGTTCGCGCACCCCATTGAAACCTTTAACGATCTGAAATACGAGCATAAATCCTCTTTCAGAATTGCCAACACCCTTGCGATACTGTTCGTGCTGGTGCGTCTGTTTGAAAAACTTTTTACCGGGTATCTCTTCAAAACCGAAGATGCGCAAAAGGTGGATATCTTCTCGGTCGTGATGATCGCGGCGGGGATTCTCCTGGTGTGGACGATCTGCAACTGGGCCACCTGCACGCTGTTTGACGGTGAGGGATCCATGGGGGACATTTGGATCGCGGTGACCTATTCGCTGGTGCCGTATATAATTTTCCACGCGTTGGCGATCGTGCTGTCCTATTTTTTCACCGGCTCCGAAGTGGTTTTTTACTCCTTTTTCGGAACGCTCGGAACGGTATGGACGCTGATCCTTGTCTTTTTGGGGTTGATGGTCGCGCACCAGTACAGCGTCTTGAAAAAGTCGGAGGCCAAGCGGGCTTAGGAAGACAATCCAAGCCCACAACTCCTTGG
>JAZUFP010000312.1:0-2526 GCA_045640765.1 Acutalibacteraceae bacterium | reverse complement strand
CGCCGTTGAGATACGTGCTGTCCGGCTTTTTGACCCAAACGCCGAACGGATAGGTCATGTTGTTGCCGTTTTTATCGAACGAGAATTGAATGCCCGTTTCCGTGCCGGCGATCCATCGGACTTTCAGCACCGCGGAATGAGACGGCGAAGTTGCCGTATAGGTGCGCTGAGCATCGGTGATCTCGTTGGTGAAATTGCCGGGGTTGATCCCGAGTGTCGTGAGGGTCAGTTCATCGTAAACGTCGAAGGTTTCCGGGGGCATATCACAGTCGGCAAAACGCTGATACGAAAAGCCCTTGCCGCCAAACCAAATCCTGTTTGCTTTGGTGTAATCCGCATCGGTATAACCGCTTACCAAAAGTTGACCGTCAATGGTCAGATAAACATAGTACATATCCTTGTGTCTGCCGGTAAGAACGAGTTTTCTGCCGAATTCAACGTCATGCGTGCCTTCAGGGATGAACTTAAATTCAGTGGCGGATTGACTTTTAATTTGTGAATCGCCATAGCAGGAATAGAGTTTTGAATAACGTGCCATCATTCCTGCTTTAGAAAATGCATAGGAATCATCTAACGAGAAACAAAGGGCGGAATCGTCACCGTTATCTAAGATCCCTTCAATTGATGCTTGCCATTTGAATTTCAGCACAACGGAATAGGAAGAGGATGTTGCAGTATAATTATAGGAACCGGCCGAAATCGCATTCTCAAAGTTGCCGGGATGCAATCCCAAATCCGAAAGTGTTAATTCATCGTAAACATCGAAGGTTTCCGGCTCTGTCAGCGCGCTGATCCTGTTGCCGGAAGTTCCCCAGAAGGTGAACAGGATCTCGTTGGAAATGGAGACGGTCGTGAGGTTGGGTTGAGATACGTACTGATTGTTTTCGTCAACCACGCCTGCATCGACATAACTTTCTGCGACCATCGTATCGTCGATCTTGATATAGACATAGTACTTGCCGGCGTTCGGACCGCTCTTGACTTTCAGGCGGGCAAATTCTATGTTATGGGACGATCCGGCTGTAAGTGCCGCCGGCAGATTGACCTGCGGACCGTAGCCCGGACGCAGCCACATATGACCGTTCGGATAACCGTCCTTCGGTTCTTCAAGCTGTGCGCCGAACATACGGCTTATGGTAGTTTCGGCGACCCTGTCAAAGGACAACTGGAATCTCGGAAGACTGCCGATGGTCCAGCAATATTTAAGAATGGCAGAGCCGGTTTGGGAGGTGCGGTTATAGGTTAACACCGTACCGCCGGAAAGCTCGGTTTCCTCACCGAGGGGGTTGCCGTTGGCGTCTTTCAGATCGTCATAAGTGATTTCGTCATAATCTTCATAGGTTTCCGGAACCGGCAGTTCGCTGATGACCGTGCCGGACGTACCGTAAGCCTTCATGACGATTTTATCGGAAAGCGCCGTTTCCTCATAAGTACCGTCAGTATTTACGCCGTTATAGTAGTAATACTGAATCATTTCGTCATCAACTTTAACATAAACATAATACTCGCCGGCATAAAAACCGTTCTTGACTTTCAGACGGCCGAATTCGATATTGTGTTCTTCGCCCGCGGCGATTGCTTTGCTTAAATTGACCATGCCTGGTTTGGACGGATCAATGTCCCATGAACCGTTTGCACCTGCAGTAGCGCCGTAACCCGACTGATTCGGATATTTCAGTGCCAGGTCGAACGGATAGGACACGCCGCCGGAAGTGCTGCGAAGCCCTGTTTTGCGGATCCATGCTGTTTTTGGTCTAAAAGGCATAAAAAATCACTTTTATCGTGTAGAAAAAAGTGATTTCTTTTATGTCTGAAACTACCCCATCAGTCGCCGGCCGAAAAATTCGGCGCTTTATAAATAAAAACACCTTGCAAAATCCGCACCGCCGCCGTATAATACAAACAATTAAACAATACCGATAACCGGGAGGTTCTGTCATGAAACAGTATTTATTGCCGAAAGAGGGCA
This sequence comes from Acutalibacteraceae bacterium, assembly GCA_045640765.1. Classification (GTDB taxonomy): domain Bacteria; phylum Bacillota; class Clostridia; order Oscillospirales; family Acutalibacteraceae; genus UBA737. The sequence goes on along the minus strand of JAZUFP010000312.1, from coordinate 557 downwards.
CTTATTTCAAAGCCAATCTGCACTGTCATTCCGACTATTCCGACGGTCGGCTGTCGCCGGAAGAGATCAAGCAGGTCTATAAAGCACGCGGCTATTCCGCCGTGGCGTTTTCGGACCACGATATTTTCATTCCGCACCCCGAACTGGCGGATGATTCTTTTCTGCCGCTGAACGCTTTTGAGGTAGGGCTCAACAGTATCCACGAAGATTTCACCTACGTCAAGGCCTGCCATCTGACCATGATCGCGCTGGATCCGGAAACGAAGATCCAACCCCTTTATCATCCGAAATATCTCTTCGGGAACGCGCCGGCGCATCAGGACGAAGTCTGTTTTGACGAAAATCAGTTGGACTACGAACGGACCTATTCGCCGGAATGCATCAACGACATGATCGCGAAGTTCAAAGAAGCCGGATTTTTCGTGACCTATAACCACCCGACGTGGTCATTGGAAGACTATTCCGATTATTCCCGTTACGACGGCATGGATGCCATGGAGATCTGCAATTATTCAAGTTATTGTTGTTCCGGTTTCGCGGAATATAACGACCGTGTG
>JAZUFP010000311.1:0-1730 GCA_045640765.1 Acutalibacteraceae bacterium | reverse complement strand
GCTTTCCGGTTCCAGCGGCGCGCCGGAAGGGATATGAACACATACGACCGGAGTACCTTTCGCCAGCGTCCGACCTTCAAAGTGAATATCCGTTTCCAGTTCATACGGCTCGAATTGCAGACGGCCGACGGCAAAGCGGCTTAAATTGAAAAAGCCGATAAACCAACCTGCCACAAACGTGCCGTAAACGTTTCGTATCTGATAACATTCGTTGGTTTTTGCCAGAATATCCGCCATGACCCCGTCAAACAGTTTGGGGTCGAACTGATTGATCTCATACAAATGTTTCAGTTGTTTTGTCAGGCAGAGAATGAATACCAGCAGTCCCGTTTCAGCTCTTACGCCGCACGTTTCGCAAAGTTCTTCCACCTGTTTGATCGCTTCGTTATAATCGAACGTATGATCCCGTTCATAGCAGGCGATCTGTCGGTTGAAAATCGCGCGGGTCTGCCCGTGATCTGTGATTTTTCCGTAAGCCGCCGACAAATCACCGATCGCCCCGGCCGGAAACCGATATTTATTTGTGATCGACAAAATGTATTCTTTCATGGTAAAATCCGCACCTTATCATTTTAATAACAGAAGCCGTGTTTTCATTATTTTATTATAGCGGTTGTTGCTCTTGCAGGCAACTTTATTTTTTTAATATTTTCTCCGCTATAATAATGTTTTTTTAATCACTGCATTTCAAGAAAACCGTTGTTTTCCCTATGTGAACATCATCCGTTTCGTCAAAATTACTGAATTTTTTTTATTTTTATAAAAATAGGACTTGAAGAAAAGATTAAAAAATGATACACTGAAATCACGGAACGACCGATATTATTTTACAGAAATAATCATCAATCAAGAAAGGAGATCAGCGTTATGCCACGCCCGTTTTTCAAAGCGGAACCCGACCTGTTCCATTATAACCGGGAACTGTCCGCCGACAAAATGCCGACCTCCCACTTTCATCCGACTTATGAGGTATATTACCTGATATCGGGAAAGCGTCGCTATTTTATCAAAGATAAAGTGTATGAGATCCGCCCGGGCGATCTGGTACTGATCCCGCCGCAGGTGGTACATAAGGTTTCCAATTCCATTGAAAACCGGGAGGGCGATTTCCACGCGAGATACCTGCTTTCTTTTTCCGAATCGTCATTAAACCAAAGTCTGAAAAAACGGTTTACAAGGTATTACTATCACCTGGATAAAAAGGACAGTCAGTACATTAAAACGCTGATCGAAAAAATGGGTGAAGACATTAAATATTACGACGACTATTCCCTGCAACTGTATAACGCCCATCTGACCGAATTGCTGATCTACCTGCTGCGGAATTATTCTCAGATCGAAGACAGCCCGACGGAATCAAAATCGCGCATCAATCATATTTTGGATGAAATCGCGCAGTATATCTACGAAAACCAAAGCGATAACAGTCTGAGTTTGTCGCGGATCGCGGAAAAATTCGGTTTTTCCAAAGAGTATCTCAGCAAAAAATTCAAAGATACTTTCAAGTGCGGATACAGTGAATTCCTGACCAACACGCGCCTGGCGACCAGCATTAAACTGCTGACCATGACCTCCCTTTCGGTCAAGGAGATCGCCGTTAAATGCGGTTTTAAGGACTCGAACTATTACAATGCCGTTTTCAAGAAAAAACTGGGAATTACCCCCATTGAATACCGAACGACCGCCGAAGAAGACCTGCCATAATAAGCCACCACCCGCTATGCGGGTGG
>JAZUFP010000310.1:0-5752 GCA_045640765.1 Acutalibacteraceae bacterium | reverse complement strand
CGGTGAGGTCATTTTCAAAAAGTATTCGCCGGTCGGTGAACTTTCCGCATTTGCGACGCAGTACGCCGAAGCGCTGACGGCAGGCACCAAACTGGGCGTGCTGATCTGTGACCGCGACCACTGTATCGCGGCGGCGGGTCTGCCGAAAAAAGAGGTGCTGGAACGGCGCGTCACCGCCGAGGTCGAAGGGATCATGGAAGAACGCAAATGCGCGTTTTTCGACGCGGCGCAGGGCGTCCGCGCACTGTATGACTGTGATCGCGCGGTATGTGTCGCGGCACCGATCCTGGCGGCGGGCGATATTGCCGGTGCGGTACTGCTTGTCGCCGGAAACGGCAAACAGAACGCCGATAACACCGACGTGGAACTGGCTGCGGTCGCGGCGGATTTTCTCGGCAAACAGATGGAATGAAAAATATCCGCTTTCATTATTGAAAGCGGATATTTTAATAATCAACCGTTCAGGCAGTTTCTTCCGGGATGAATCGTTTTGAAAAAAAGATTGCATTTTTCACAGAAAAATGGTATGATAAAGAAAACGAATTTCAGGAGGAATTTGTCATGAAAAAAATACTGTTCACAATGCTTGCCGTTTTGCTGGTCACGGTGCTGACCTGCACTGCGCTTTCCGGCTGCGGCGATAAAAAAGACGCTGAAAACGATTCGACCGTAACTTCGACCGAAGAAAAAACCGGGGCAGACGTCAGCCGGCCCGACGCCGGCAGTGAGAACGAGTCTGCCGAACCGTCTGTCGGCGAAGCCAGGATCGTGATCAAGGTCGATACCGCCAAGGAAGTCGATAAGATACTGGTCGGCGGAAAAGAAGTTCCGTTCGAGAAAAAAGACGGCAAGATCACCGTCGCGAAAAAGGATCTGCCTGCCGCTGAAACACAGGGCAATAAGATCACAACTTCCGAAACCAAGGGCGAAATCGTTTATAAAGACGGTGCCAAGGAAGAATTTGACGTTTCAAAACAGGAAGAGATCAATACTCCCGAACAGACAGAAGAAAAAACCATTGATCCGGAAGAACCCGCTGATCCGACCGAACCGACAGATCCGGAAAAAACCGAATCGCAGGAAACGGAGTCCGGCGAAAATACTTCTTCGGATGAAACCGACACCAAAGAGCCGCAGAACACCCAGACCGATGACGGCTGGGGCGGCATCGACTGGGGCGATTGATCGTCAGACACCGTCATGCTTTGCGTGACGGTGTTTTTGTATTCCGAAACATGAAAGGGAAGATCAGAATGGATACGCAAAAAATCGAACGGTTTTCCGAACTGCTGAAAAACAGCCGCCGTGCCGTTTTTTTCGGCGGCGCCGGTGTTTCGACCGAAAGCGGTGTTAAAGATTACCGCAGTGAAGACGGTCTGTATCATACCGTAAAGGAATACGGCGTTTCTCCCGAAACGATTTTAAGTCATACTTTTTTTCTGGAAAACACGCCCGTTTTTTATGATTTTTATTACAAATATTTTCTTTGCGAAACGGCACAGCCCAACAAGGCACACCGGGCGTTGGCGGAACTGGAACGACAGGGGATCCTGTCGGCGGTCATCACGCAGAACATCGACGGATTGCATCAGGCGGCAGGCAGTGAAAACGTATTGGAACTGCACGGTACCGCGGCGCATCACTACTGCATGAAATGCGGAAAAGAGTTTCCGCTTGAAGAACTGCGCGATCTGCACGGCGGTGTGCCGTACTGCACCTGCGGCGGTCTGGTCAAGCCGAAGGTGGTTTTGTACGAAGAGCCGCTGGATAACAGCGTGACCGACCGTGCCGTAACAGCCATCGCGAACGCCGACCTGCTGATCATCGGCGGTACTTCGCTGGCGGTTTATCCCGCGGCGGCGTATCTGCGGTATTTCCGCGGGGAGCATATTGTGTTGATCAACCGCGGTGAAACACAGTATGACGGTGCCGCCGAACTGGTTTTCCGTGACAGCATCGGTGAAGTGCTGTTGGCGGCGGTGGAACGGATATCACGGCAGGGAATATAGTCCGTGTATCACACCGATTTTCAACGGTAAGAATGCGTAATATTATCTGATCCGAATATCCGCAAATAAAAAACGGTCTTTCCCTTTTCCTGGGAAAGACCGTTTTATCATATCGGTCATTCAAACAACTGCTTGTCGGGATCCAGTATCGCCGTCCGCAATACACGGTAGGGGTAGTATTCGTCGGCGCTTTCAAAAAAGGCGGTCAACAGCAGTTCGGGGTTGATGTTATCCACCGAACCTGCCGGTAAGGTCAGCAACAGTTTGGTATTGCCGTCCGCCGTCTGCGCAAACGATTTTTCAATGATCTTCGCCGCCAGATCGACCTGCTTTTCGTCACGTTTGGTGCGTTTGGTGACGGGAATGCTTTCCCGGGCGAGAAAGTCGGTCAGCGGTCGTGTCAACGCGCCGCCGTCCCGGAACGTGATCTCAAATTTCGCGAACGCCACTTTGCCGGATTTCAAAACCGCTTCCGCTGTGCGGAACGCGCGGACGTAGGGCGGAAATACGGCGTTCAGCCGGTCGGTCAGACCGCCGATGTCGTAATCGTCGGGCAGGCGGATATCCATGATCTCGTAATTGCTTTCAAAGCCGAGCGGCAGCGGCAGGGCAAAATTGATATAGGCGTGCGGGTGGAACCCTTCGGTGTACCAGATTGGCAGATGCGCTTTGCGGATCATCCGGGTCATGAAACGGGTCATATCCAGGTGGGAAACGAACCGCATCCGGTCGGTTTTGGTATAAAAAATTCTAACGTTTTTCAAAACAGACACCCTCCCCGAACGTATTGGCACCGCATCCGGCGCATTTTTCACGGCAGTGCGGCGTGGTGATCGCCTGATGCGCCAATTCATTTTGCCGGATCAGGAAATCTTTGCTGATGCCGTAATCCAGATGATCCCACGGCATGCGTTCATCGGTCGAACGGGTGCGGCAGGCGTAAAATTCCGGCGTCAGACCGCACAGTTCAAAGGCCTTCATCCATTTTTCGTGTTCAAACGTTTCGTCCCACGCGTCAAAACGGCAGCCCATTTTGTGGGCGGTCTCGATCACTTTGCCCAGTCGGCGGTCGCCGCGGGCGAAAACGCCTTCCAGCACGCTGGTTTTGCTTTCGTGCCAGTTCAGCGTGATCTTGCGTGTGGTCAGACAGTCCCGCAGGAAATACTGCCTGCGCATCATTTCCTCCCGGGTGATCTGCGGCTCGAACTCAAACGGGGTAAAAGGTTTCGGCACAAAGTTGGAAACGCTGATGGTCACGCTGACCGCTTTGCCTTTCGGCTTGGTCTCGGACTGGTAATACAGGTTGACGATCTTCTGTCCGAGTTCGGCAATACCTTTCAGGTCTTCGTCGGTTTCGGTCGGCAGACCCAGCATGAAATACAGTTTGACCTGCGTATATCCGCCGGCAAAAGCGGTGCGGCAGGTGTTGAGTATTTCTTCTTCGGTCAGATTTTTGTTGATAACGTCACGCAGACGCTGGGTACCGGCTTCCGGCGCAAAGGTCAGTCCCGTTTTGCGGATCCCGCTGACCTTTTTCAACAGTTCGTCCGAAAAATTGTCGATACGCAGACTGGGCAGGGAAAGACTGATTTTTTCCCGGTCGGTATATTCGACCAGTTGCTCCAACAGCGGCCGCAGTTGGGAATAGTCGCTGGTGCTTAAACTGGAAAGTGACATTTCGTCATACCCGGTACTGTCACACAGGGCCTTTGCCTGGCGGCAGATGGTGTCCGCGCTTTTTTCACGCACGGGGCGGTAGATGAATCCCGCCTGACAGAAACGGCATCCGCGAATACAGCCGCGGAAAATTTCCTGCACGGCACGGTCATGCACAACGTCGATGTACGGCACCACGAATTTGTCGGGGTAGTAGGCATCGTCCATGTTTTTCATCACGCGTTTGCGGATCTTTTCCGGCGCGCCGTCTTTGGGAGTAATGGCGGCAACGGTGCCGTCTTCGTTGTAGGAAATATCGTACAGCGCGGGTACATAAACACCCTCGATTCGGGCGGCTTCACGCAAAAAGTCCTGCTTGCTTCCGCCGTTTTTCTTGTATTTTTTGTAAAGGTCGATAACCTCTAAATCGACCTCTTCGCCCTCACCGATGAAGAAAATATCAATAAAATCCGCCAGCGGTTCGGCATTGCAGACGCAGGGGCCGCCTGCCACGACCAGCGGGGTAAAGTCGGTGCGGTCTTCGGCGCGTAGCGGAACACCGGCCAATTCCAACATATTTAATACGTTGGTGTAGCACAGTTCGTATTGCAGGGTAAAGCCGATAAAGTCAAAATCGCGGATCGCGTCCCGGCTTTCCAGCGCAAACAGCGGAATACCGTTGTCCCGCAGGACCTTTTCAAAATCGGTCCACGGCGCAAAGACCCGTTCACACCAGATATCCTCCCGTTCGTTGAACAGGGAATACAGGATTTTCATGCCTAAATGCGACATGCCGATCTCGTAGGTGTCGGGGAAACAGAACGCGAACCGAACGTCCACGTCGTCTTTGTTTTTAATGATGCTGTTGACCTCGCCGCCGGCGTAACGTCCCGGCTTCTGTACGGTAAGCAGCAGTTCTTCCAGTTTTTCGTTGTTCATGAAACACCTCAAAGGATGATATTTTTTTCATTATATCAAAAACGGGAAGCGGTTGCAACCCAAAACCACGAAATCGGGCGTGTAAAATACCACTGTTGCGAGCGCGGCGAAATGATCCGTGTGAAAAACGTCGGGTGTAATAAAACGAATGCGAAAAGGCACTGTTTGCCGTTCTTCGCGGATTGTCCATTTTCCCGCGAAAAAACAAGATGTTTTCCGGTTGCTGTCGGTAAGAGTTCATGCCTGCAAAGTATTGACAATTAAGGGAAAACGTAGTAAACTGAATATACCTTATATATTGAAAGGTTGAGGAGAATGAGAAAAATATTCAGTTTACTTATTGTTTTGTGCCTGCTGTTCGGCACGGTTGCCGTCGGCGGTGTGACCGCGTCCGCAAGCACGGTCACCGGTGACGGTTGGAACTATGACACAACAACAAAAACATTGCGGATTTCCGGATGGGATGATTGGTCGTGGCAAAACTATTCGGAGATGACCCTGTCACTTGTGATCGAAGACGGTGTTACGGAGATCCACGATTACGCGTTTGTGGAGTGCTATAAACTCAGAACCGTCACGATTCCGGACAGCGTGACATGGATCGGGAATTATGCGTTTGAAGGTTGCGCGAAACTGACAAGCGTCACGATTCCAGACAGTGTGACGAGCATCGGCTACGGGGTGTTTCTCAATTGCTGCAGTCTGACAAGTGTAACGATCGGTAACGGCGTAACGTTGATCGGCGATGAGGCGTTTTGGGGTTGCAGTGAACTGAACAACATCACGATCCCGGACAGCGTAACGAGTATCGGCGATTATGCTTTTTATAATTGCACGGGACTGACAAGCATCATGATCCCGGCGGGGGTGACAAGTATCGGCGATAGGGCGTTTTGTTATTGTACGGGACTGACAAGCATCACGCTCCCGGACAGCGTGACGAGTATCGGCTATGGAGCGTTTTGTTTTTGCGACGGTCTGACCGCCATCAACGTGAATAAAAATACTCATAATTATTCTTCACAGAACGGCGTTTTATTTAATAAGGATAAAACGGTATTGGTTTGCTATCCTGCCGGAAAAACCGGAGAATATACCATTCCGTCCACCGTGACGAGTATCGGCAATAATGCGTTTTCTCATTGCAC
>JAZUFP010000309.1:0-13491 GCA_045640765.1 Acutalibacteraceae bacterium | reverse complement strand
CTCGTTTTACGGCGTTTCGACCTGCATGCTTTTCAACAACATTGAAAACCTCTTACTTACCGATATGACTTTTGTTCACCCAGCCGGATTTTCCATTCAAATCGGGGACATTAAAAACGCTGTTTTCGAGAACATCAAGTTTGTGGAATGCTTTGCCGACGGTCTGCACATTAACGGAAATTCGGAAAACCTGATCATTCGCAACATTTCCGGTGACGTCGGTGATGATTTGGTTGCGTTAAACCTTTACGACTGGCAAAATTCTTCCGTCAATTTCGGCCCTGCAAAGAACATTCTGTGCGAAAATCTCCAGTTGCTCGGCAAATGCAATTATCCTGCCATGCGAATTGAACCGGGAACGTATTATTATGACGACGGCTCTGCAATCGACTGTTCGCTTGAACGTGCAATCATCCGAAACGTGACGGGGATCCGAACGTTTAAGTTATATTATCAAACACCGCCCTATGCCCTAAATAAAGCACCCGAAAAAGGTGCTGTCGGCAGTTGTGATTACCTGTTTTTTGAAAACATCCGCATTGATCTGACACAACCGATTGATTTACTGGGGCCTTATACCGCAAGCGACCCGATACGCGGAACGATTGCTGCCTTTGAGCTTGGGGCAAACATCGGACATCTGTCTTTTGAGGGCATTGAATTAACGCTGCATCGGGATCGTTATCCGCTTTCGCATTTCCTTTGCATCGGCCCGAAATCGACCTTGGTCGACGACGATACCGTGGAAATCTTTGATCCTTATTTATCCTCATCTTTAGAAGAATTGCACTTGAAAAGTATCACGATAAACGGTGAACGTATCAGCGACATTTCGCCGTTCATTAAGGAAATTGAATTTAATAACGTAAATAACGATGGATTTTCGACCGGCAAAGGAACGGTCAAAAAGATATTCGTGAAAAAGGATTAGAGCAGTTGGCGTAAACGCCAACTGCTCTAATTTTGTAATTAATGAAAATATTGCCTGTTTCAAAATACCAATTTTATCATCAACACACAGAACCGTCCCCTGTGTTATTTTATAAACTTATTCTATTGACGCATCAAATCATTTAATAAACTCTAAAATTATCCCTGAAATCCGAGCATAAACAATATACAGATTTTCGATATCGCCTTCCACCCTGTAATTTTTATTTGATGTCAATGATACCTGCTCACCGTTATTGCGAAACGATATAACGTATTCATAATTCCACGAAGGCATTTCTAACAAAACGACATGTCGCCTTTTGATTATGGTTGCGGGACCTTCATATTGTATATATGCTTCCTCGGAAAGATCTTTGTAATATGAACAATCGATGAACCAAAATAAATCATCAAGAACACGGAAATTACAACAACACAAATCAGTTGTATATACGGAAATTTCTTTTTCTTGTCTTCCTTTATTACTACGACAGAGTAAACCACCATGGCAATCAAAACAATGACCAGAGCAATTCCGATTATCCACATTTTATTTAACTCTGATCGTAGTGCGGCATTATAAGATTCTATATCAAACGAATGATTTGCCATTGCCTTTCCCTCCTAAATATTGAAGAAGTCAGTATAAATCCCCACAATACAATGAAATACCGTTTGTAGAACTGTTGGCGAAAAATTCATTTTTTTACCTTAAACCACGTACTTTTCGTTTGCCTCGATTTAGCTTTTTCAAATTTCTGACTTTCTTTGCCGTGTTTGCATCAATAGCGGTTTTTTATAATAAAAACGGACAGTCAAAGACCGTCCGTTCAATTATTCTCATCAATGTTCCGCGCGCTGGGGACGAAGCATGAGTCCCGGTACGACATTGGTAACGTCCAGACCTTCATACAGCACCCGATAGCATTCTTCGATGATCGGCATTTCGATATGATATTTCTGTGCCAGATCATGCGCCATCAATGCGGCGTAATATCCCTCGACCGTACCGACTTGTTCCAGTGCGTCCGCAACCGAAACGCCGCTGCCGACCTTGAATCCGAACCGATTGTTCCGACTGTGACGGGACGTGCAGGTAACGACCAGATCGCCGATACCGGTAAGACCCGCAAAGGTATGTTCCTTCGCGCCCATGCACACCCCCAGGCGTGCCATTTCGGCAAGACCGCGGGTGATCAGCGCGGCTTTGCTGTTATCGCCCAGACCCAGTCCGTCACAAAAGCCGGCACAGATCGCGATCACGTTTTTCAGCGCACCGCCGAGTTCGACCCCGATCAGGTCAGAGGACGTATAGATCCGCAAAAATTCAGTTGACATCAGATCCTGCACGATTTCCGCCGACGACGCGGAATCCGAGGCCGCCACGACGGACGTCGGAATACGGCGTGAAACCTCTTCCGCGTGCGAGGGACCGGAAAGAACGGCAACGGGCACGTCCGGCAATTCTTCCGTGATAACCTGAGAAAGGCGCAGAAGTGTATTTTTCTCCAAACCTTTGGAAACGTTCACCACAATACCGAAATCGCTTTGCAGAGCCAATTTCCGTGCCGTTTCGCGTATCGCGATGGACGGTACGGCAAGAATGGTCAGCTGCGATCCCTTTACGCAGGACAGATCGGTCGTGATCTCGATCTCCTCCGGCAAAGTGATTCCGGGCAAAAGACGTTCATTTCCGCGTTTTTCCCGAAGCATTTTTACCTCATCCTCAAAAGGAGACCAGATCTTTACGGTATGCCCGCGGTGATGGGCGGTCATGGCCAGCGCCATGCCCCAACCGCCGGCGCCCAAAACGGATACTTGTATCATTCAGGATTTTCCTCCGAAATTGATTTTCTTTTCTTCCCCGTTCAGCAATCGCTGAATGTTGGAACTGTGGCGTGCCACGATGAGACAGCCCATGATCAGACTCATGATGATCTGCGGTGCCAAAGCGGCGCCGGCATCATGAAAAACAAAGGACAGGACCACCACGACCACCACTGCCGCCAGCGAACTGATCGAAACGATGCGGGTCAGTAAAAAAGTGACTATAAATATCGCCAGACCGATCAGAATAGCCGGTGTGGAACAGACCAAAAAGATCCCCACGCCGGTCGATACCCCTTTTCCGCCGCGGAACTGGAAAAAGATCGGATATAAATGTCCGAGCATACATGCCACACCGCAAAGATACGCACCGTAGATCGGCAGCGCGCCCTCAAAGCCGTTGGCAGACATATAATCAAACACGTATTTCCCCATTTCGCAGGCCACAAAACCCTTCAACAGGTCACAGACAAAGGTCAGCGTTCCCGGTAGCACACCCGCCACACGCAGCGCGTTGGTCGCGCCCGCGTTGCCGCTGCCGTAATCGCGTACGTCGCGGTCTTCAAACAAGCGGGTGAAAATCACGGCAAAATTCACACTGCCGATCAAATACGCGGCGACGACCGTCACGATTGCCGTCATCATCATTTGCCTTCGCCTCTTTCCCGAATCACGAACCGTACCGGTGTTCCTTCCAGCCCGAAGGTGGAACGGATCTGATTTTCCAGATAACGCTGATACGAAAAATGGAACAGATCCGCACGGTTGCAGAAGCAAACAAAGGTCGGCGGGCAGGTCGATGCCTGCGTCATGTAGTAAATTTTCAAACGTCTGCCCTTATCGGTCGGCGGCTGTACGCGCGCCGTGGCATCCGCCAGAATATCATTCAGTTTACCCGTGGAAATACGCATGGTATTCTGGGTATAAACATACTTGATCAATTCAAACAGCCGATCCAGACGCTGTCCGGTTTTGGCCGAAATGAAAATGATCGGCGCGAAGGGCATGAACGAAAAGTCGTTCATCAGTTTTTTGCGGTATTTATCCATTGTCTGACCGTCTTTTTCGACGATATCCCACTTGTTCACCGCAATGATACACGCCTTGCCCTGTTCCAGCGCAAGGCCCGCGACTTTGGAGTCCTGCTCGGTGAAACCGTCGTGACCGTCGATGAGGATCACGCAGACGTTTGCGCGTTCGATCGCCATTTTGGCACGCAGAACGCTGTATTTTTCGATTTTATCATCGACACGGCTTTGACGGCGCAGACCGGCGGTATCAATGAAATTAAACCGTCCCTGCTCGTTTTCAACGACCGTATCGATCGCGTCCCGCGTTGTACCGGCGATATCCGAAACGATCGACCGTTCCTCACCCGAAATTTTATTCACCAAAGACGATTTTCCGGCATTCGGTTTCCCGATTACGGCAACATTGATGACCTCTTCATCGTCCTCGTCAAAAAGTTCGTCCGGCAGATACTGAAACACCGCGTCCAACAGATCCCCCGTACCGTGACCGTGCACAGACGAAACGGCGACCGGATCCCCCAGGCCGAGGTTATAAAACTCATAAAATTCCAGCGGTGCCTCACCGACGCGGTCACACTTATTGACGCACAGCACGATCGGTTTTCCGCTGCGCTGCAACATGGAAGCGATTTCCATATCGGTCGCGGTGACACCGGTTTGCAGATCGGTCACCATGATAATAACGTTGGCGGTTTCGATCGCCAGTTGTGCCTGCGAGCGCATTCCCGCCAGAATGACGTCATCGGTTTTCGGCTCGATTCCGCCGGTATCGACCAGCATGACCTTGCGGTTCAGCCACTCGGCGTCGGCATAAATACGGTCACGGGTGACACCCGGCGTATCGTCCACGATGGACATACGCTGACCGATCAATTTATTAAAAAGCGTAGATTTTCCAACATTCGGCCGTCCGACGACAGCCACGATCGGTTTAGCCATGACTTCCTCCTATGATTGCTTGGGTCAATGATTCCCCGTCATTATCGACCGGGGTCACCGGCACACCTAAACGGCGTGACACATCCTCCAATGAAATACTGTCTAAAAACAGATCCCCCTCGGCACGAAGCATGACCGACGGGATCAGCAATTCTTCGCCGAGTTCTTTCCCGTTCAACTGTTCCAGCAGATCGGTCGCCGTAACAAGTCCCGCCACCGTGATCCGTTCGCCGAAAAAGTGATTGACGATTGTATACACGTTTACCGACAGACCGTCGGTTTTTTCTTCACAGTTTTTCGCGATTTCTTTCATTAACGGCGCGGCGGCAACACCGGTAGCGATACTGACCGTTCGGCCGGTCGCCTTTTGCGGCGGCATTTCGTCGAGTGACTGCCGCGCGTCCTCACGCAGCAGCGCCCATAAACCGACACCGTTTTCCAGTTGCAGAAAGTCGCCGTAATACGACGCGGACGGAATTTCACGTCCGCTTAAAAGATAAAACTCATCCGCACCGTAAACGCGGCGTTCACCGTATTTTCGGACACATTCATCCCCGAACCGGTCCAGGATGTCCAACACGTTTTCCGCGGTTTGCCGGTCAAAAGGAACCAGTTCCGTCAATCCCGCGCGGCATTTGGTCAATCCGACCGGAACGGCGGCGATACATTCCACCATTTCCAATGCCGTCAGATCCCGCAAAGAGCGTTCCAGCTGTTCCCCGTCATTCCAACCGGGACAAAGCACCAGTTGACAGTTCATCCGGATCCCGGCGTCATTGAACCGGTCCATGACCGAAAGCACCGAACCGGCGTTTTTGTTGGTCATCATCCGGACACGCAGTTCCGGATCGGTGGTATGTACTGAAATATTGATCGGGCTGATATGCATTTTGATAATACGGGAAATTTCATGTTCGGTAATATTGGTCAGCGTAATGTAGTTTCCGAACAGAAACGACAGACGGGAGTCGTCATCCTTAAAATACAGACTTTCCCGTAATCCCTTCGGCAGCTGATCGATAAAACAGAAAACGCACTTGTTTTTGCAGGAGCGTTTTTCGTCCATCAGATAAGTATCGAACAACAGACCCAGTTCTTCGTATTCCTCTTTACGGATACGGTATTTTTTTAATTTACCGTCTGCCTTTTCGACCACGACCGAAAGACGCACGGCGTTCTGGTAAAAACGGTAGTCCAGCACATCCATGATTTCGTTTTTACCGATTTTCAGCAGACGGTCCCCCGGCAGAATACCGGCCTTTCCGGCAGGGCTGTTTTCTTCCACGCCCCGTATCACAACGGACATTCGTTTTCACCACCATTTCAAAAAAACAGAGGAGGATCGCTCCCCCTCTGTATTTTGTCGATTATTCCGCGACCTTAACAACCTCACGGTCATTGTATTTGCCGCAAGCGGGGCAAAGTCTGTGCGGACGCTTGTATTCGCCGCAGGACGGACATTTGACCAGTGCCGGTGCACTGATCTTCCAGACGTTGTTTCTTCTCTTATCACGTCTGGCCTTCGATGTTTTTCTCTTCGGAACTGCCATTGTTCAGCCCTCCTTCATGAACTAATCTCTATCTTCGGTTAATAAATCCGCTAATTTTTTAAGGCGTGGATCAATTTCTTTCTGATCGCACGAACACGCATCCTCGTTCAGATTTTTGCCGCAGGTCGGGCAAAGACCTTTACAGTCCTGATGACATAAAAACTTGGTCGGCAGACTGACATACACCTCGGTATAAACGAGCTCGTCCACATCGAGCTGCATATCGGGAACAGTCAGGATGGTGTCGCTTTCCTCCCCCTCAATGGAGACGGCCAGCGCCTTACTGAAAGGAACGGTAAAGGGTCGGGAGACCGGCATGCCGCAGCGGTCACAAAATCCGTCATAAGTATATGACATTTCCAGCCGCAATTCCACCATACCGGCACGATTGGAAACCGAGCCGCTGATCCTGACGGGCTTTTTGAGCGGATAAGCGCCCGCGTGATCGACCTCGTGCATATCCAATTCGTGTTCAATCGGCAATACAGCGCCTTCGGTTGCAAAAATGCGTTTCAAATCCAGCGTCATACTTCCACCTCTATCGTCACAAAGTTTATTATAGCGATACTTGGCGGCTTTGTCAAGATTTTCTTTCAAAAATCCTCGCCTTTTTTAGAAGAAAAACGTCCCAAAAGTTCAAAAGGCCGGAATACGTCATCGGTTTGGCTTTCATAAGTCGAATGATATTGCAATTCTTTACAGTACGCCGCCTCTTCTTCGGGGACGGCGCCCAACGGAAACGAGCATACCGCGCCGAACAGCAGCACCAGCAGAAAAAAACGGTTCATTTTTTTGCATCCCTCCATCATTAGTTTCTGCCGAAACCGTGGCGGTATGCAAAATCGGAACACCCGACTTTTTCCAAATCGAAAAAAATCGGGTGTTTTCTGAAAAATCAAGGCAAAATATAAATATTTACGTTTCTGCGGCCAAAACTGTAACATTCAGCCAGCGTATCGTAAAACAGGTCCACGTTGGTGGGACGGCTGTGAATGAATCCGCCGGTATCCGCGGCGATCGCGTAGCCGTACACGATCCTGCCGTTGGTCGAAACGATATACATTTTCGTTCCGTACGGGATCACGTTCGGATTGACCGCGATATATCCCGGCTGCGGTTTGACACCGGTCGCGCAGCGATGACCGGTATGGGTATACGCCGTGGCCTGAACCGTCATTTTCTTTTTGTATTTTACCGGAACGTTATTGGCATCCAATTCGATCGGTTTTCCGGCTTTCAAAGTTGAAACACACTTGACCGATTCGCTGGTACGAACGGCTTTCGCAGTCGGTGTTTCCGCTTTTTTCGCGGCGGCTTTCGGCTTTGTACCGATCGTACGCAATGTATCGACTGGTTTTCTTACCGTTTTTACAGCGCTTTTGGTGCGTTTGACAACTTTGCCGTTGACTTTTTTATAGGTGTAGGTGGTTTTTTCAAGACCGTCTTTACCGTCAACGATCTGTTCCACACCTTTTTCCAGCTTGTCGGAATAAACCGTTTTGGTTTTATGCGCGATTTTTTTCGTGCGGACTTTTTTGGTATAATCAATATTCGTATAATCGATATACACCGTTTCACGGACCTGTGTATCAGCGGACGGCTGGATCATATCAAAACGGTCGACCGTATAACCCGCTTCTTCCAGGATCTCGGCGACAGTGCCGCCCTGTGTTAAAAATTCCGCCGTTTCGTCTGCCACCGTAATATATACGGGGAAAACGTACTGCATAGCGTCCGAAGACACGTTTTCCGTAACATCCGCGGCGATAATGCGATACTGTTCGGTTTTGGACAACGGTTCCGGCAACAGTTCCGGCGCGGCAGAAGCTGCTGCCCCGTTCATTTCACCGAGAACAGGGTACGTTCCGAACGACCGGCGTAATTCCACAACGGAAAGAACCGACAGCAGGCACAGTACCATAATCAACGAAATGCGTCCCCACTGCCAAAGACTGATCGTCTTTTCCGCGGGTTTCATATCGTTTGCTTTCTTTTGAAACATGAAAGGACTCCCTTGCATTTTACGCCCGAAAAGGGCGCTTTTTTCAAAGCATTCGTTATTATATACAAACAACCTCCCCTTGTCAAGCCGTTATAAGGGGGGTGTTTTTGTTCAAAATGCACAAAATTACAAATCAATTACAAAAAGTTACAAAGTTGTAACCATTGTTTTTTGCTCGGTTTCCCATTTTTTGTCACAATCATTGTGCAAAGCGACAATTTTGCCAAACGGCAATTTACCGCCATTTTTTCGACAAAAAGTTACAACTTTTTAACTTTACAACAGGACCACCTTATGTTAATATATTATATATAAATAATATATGTATATTCCTTTAATTCGGTACCGTGATGCCGTCAAGGTAATCGGGTCTTGACCCGATCGATTTGTACGTTTATGCAAAAACGGCGCCGCGCAGTTATGCCCGGTGCTTTTTTTATGCCTGAGGGGGGACGGTTTTATGTCACGCTACAAAGCGACTTTAATGGACGACGCGGCCATTTCCCGCGCGCTGAAACGCATTGCACACGAAATACTGGAACGCAATAACGGCTGCGAAGACCTGTGTATTATCGGGATTCGCCGCCGCGGAATACCGCTTGCAGGTATCATTGCACAGAACATTGAACAGATCGAAGGAAAAGCGGTGCCGGTGGGCAGTCTGGATATTACCTTCTACCGGGACGATCTTTCGCACATTTCCGCCGATCCCGTGCTGGCTGACGCAGAACTGCCGTTCAGCATTACCGGGAAAAAAGTCATTCTGGTGGATGATGTTCTTTATACCGGGCGAACGGTGCGCGCCGCGCTGGACGCGCTGATGAACAAGGGCCGTGCCTCCGAGATCCAACTGGCCGTCCTGGTCGACCGCGGTCACCGGGAACTGCCGATACGCGGTGATTTTGTCGGAAAAAACGTACCGACCGCCAAAACCGAGCGTATTTCGGTGCGTATTCCGCCGTATGATTCCAATACGGCCGTTGAACTGTACGAGGAATAAAGCAATTCCGGACCCGAAAAGTCCGTTTTGATAAATCAATACCCAATATGTTAAAAATGGAGGAAGAGAATTATTATGAAAATGATCTACAACGTCAAAGACAAACCCAAATTCGGGCAAGTAATCGTATTTGCTTTCCAGCAGTTACTTGCCATCATGGCGGCGACCATCGCCGTGCCGATCATCACCGGTAACGGAATGGACATCGCGGCAGCGCTGTTCGGTGCCGGTGTCGGAACGCTGGTTTATGTTTTGTTCACCAAAGCGCAAAGCCCGGTATTCCTCGGTTCATCTTTCGCGTTCCTCGGCTCGATGGCGGCGGCTTTTGCCGGTGCGGTCAGCGCACAGGCCGGTTTCGTCGGTCTGATCCTCGGTGCCTTCTTCGCCGGACTGGTTTACGTCATTATTGCTTTGCTTGTTAAATTCGTCGGTGTCGGCTGGCTGAACAAACTGATGCCCGCCGTCGTTATCGGACCGACCGTTGCCATTATCGGTCTTTCCCTTGCCGGAAACGCGGTCGGTGATCTGCAAACCGCACCTGCCGGCGGTCATACCCTGCTGGCCGTTCTTTGCGGACTGATCACCCTGATCGTTGTTACGATCTGCTCGACCTACGGCAAAAAAATGGCAAAACTGATCCCGTTCATTCTCGGCATCCTTGCCGGTTACGCCGTTGCGGCGATCCTCACCTTTATCGGTAACGCTACCGGAACTGACGCGCTTAAAATCATTGATTTCAGCGCACTGACCGCACTGACCAAAGACGGCATCGGATTCAGCACCTTCATTGCTCTGCCGAAATTCACCTTTGTGGAAGCCGCGAAGGGCGTTAAAGACATTGACGGCGCTTATATCGCTTCCATCGCAGTTGCCTACATTCCGGTCGCGTTTGTTGTCTTCGCGGAACACGTTGCCGACCACAAGAACATTTCCAGCATCATCGGCACCGACCTGTTAGAAAAACCCGGCCTGCACAGAACATTGCTTGGTGACGGTGTCGGCTCGATGGTCGGCGCGTTCTTCGGCGGCTGCCCGAACACCACCTACGGTGAATCGGTCGCCTGTGTTGCCATCAGCCGCAACGCTTCTGTTATTACCACCATCTGCACTGCTTTCATGGCAATTGCCGTTTCTTTCTTGGCACCGGTCACCGCGTTCCTGCGCTCGATTCCGAACTGCGTTATGGGCGGTGTCTGCATGACACTGTACGGCTTCATTGCGGTCAGCGGTCTGAAAATGCTGCAGCCGGTCGATCTGAACAAGAACCGTAACCTGTTCGTTGCTTCCGCCATTCTGATTGCCGGCATCGGCGGCTTGGCACTGAACTTCGGCAAAGTCACCATCACCTCCATTGCCACCGCGCTGATCCTCGGTATCATCGTTAACACCATCCTTTCCCGCGAGAAAGAAGAACCCGTTGAAACCAACGATCAGTAACATTGAATAAATATTGATCCCGTCTGCTGTGAGGCAGACGGCATCTTTCTTTTTCTGCATTATTTTGTTGTGTTATTTTGCCGTAACGGCTCTTTGTTCATCGGGGAACGGGTGGGAGATTACCGCCCCGTAAAACGCCTGCCCTCAGATAATAAGTAAAAAACAAGCCGGTATTCCCCGCGCGGGGAGCACCGGCCTGTCCGCTTTTAATTACTGTTCGGGATATTCAATCTTGCTGATCTTGAACTGTTTGGTAGCGGATTTCACTTCTTCAAACTTCAAGGTACCGATAAAGGTATCGATTTCAGTGTTGAATTCTTCATCCTTCAATTCATGCAGCAAAGAGGAATGTTGATCTTCACGGGTCTTATCGACGTAATAGAAATCTTTTTTCAGATTCAGACGAACCAGCAGGACCAGTTCGGTAGCGCCTTCTTCGACCTTGCCCTTATTCAGACCGATGACCTTGACTTCGCCGTCTTTCATCTTGGAAGCGGTTTCATAATTCGGGTCGTTTTCATCAATGACCGTTGCGTGTTCGGTCAGCGGACCGTCTTTGGCCTTTTCTTCCTTTTCCTCTTCCTTGGCGCCTTCATAGTCGTGCATGACTTCGTCAAAGTTCTTTTTGCCGCTCTTGATCGACTTTTCGTAACCCTGGACCTGTTTGACCAGTTTGGCGACTTCGGTTTCGGAAAGGTTCGTGGTATTGCCCGATTCATCCTGCGAAGTCAGCGGAACGCTTAACTTACCGACCAGGATATTTTCTTTCAGGATCTTTTCGTTCAGTTCCTTATCGGGAACTTCCTTCACGCCGTCCTTATCATACAGATGATTGAAATACAGTGTTTCATAATCGGTCGAATCGATCGCGTAATCCGGCATGGCACCGCCGTTCTGATAAGCAGACATCATCATCTGATAATAGGTGCTGTTGAAAACGCTGCTGCTGTATTCGGTGCAGAACTTAATGAAAGTATCCTTACTGACACCGTTGGTTTCATACAGAGTGGAAAAACCGCCGTCCCAGAAATCGCTGATAAAACGGTTCAGTTCCGAAGCTGCTTTTTCATCCGGTTTCAGATCGGCTTCTTTACATTTGAGTTCAAAAGCGGCGATCTTTTTCAGCGTATCGATCGCGGTATCTTTGACCCATTTGTCATAATCTTTTCCATCGACCTTCTGCTTGCTGTAATTGATTTCCTCGTTTTCGGTGTCTTTGCCTTCTTCTTTCAAAGCGGAATCGACCTTACTGCGGGCTTCCTGATCCGCTTCCAAAACAGCGCACATATAATAGCCGGAAGTAAAGGTGACGTCGCCGACCTTGACGGCGGCCTCGCCCGGTTTGTGACAGCCGCAGAAAGATACGCCGATAACGGCGATCAACAGTACGGCAACCAGTTTTTTGATTGTATTCATGATCATTCCTCCATAAGAGTAAAATATAACATATAGATTATATAACAAACCGTTCAAAAAGTCTACAAAAATTTTTGAAATAACGGAAATTTTTGGTAGACGGTCATAGTGCCCCGACGATTTCGCTGACCAGATCGTTCATCCGCTGTTTCGGTTTCAGCAAAATACGGTATGCGGCACCGTCGGTCAGTGCCAACGTAAAGCGTTTGCCGAACGTGTTGGTCAGTTTTTCCATGACTTCCGGTTTCGGTGCCGGTGTATGCAGCAGTGCGGCGGTCGGCGTGCCGGTGATCTCTGTAATTCCGGCGGCGTCCGCCTTATTCCGCAGCAGGGCGATTTCGATCAGTCCCATAACCGCCTTGGGCGGATCACCGAACCGGTCGCACAGTTCGTCCACCACGTCCCCGGCGTCTTCATCGTTCCGGATATCCGCGATCCGTTTATAAATACCCAACCGCGCCGGCAGGGATTCGATATACCGTTCGGGGATATGCGCCGAAATATTCAGATCCACCGTACACGCCGCTTCCTCATGGGTTTCGATGCCGTTTTCGGCATTCACGGCGTCCGACAGCAGTTTCAGGTACATATCATACCCGACCGCTTCCATATTGCCATGCTGTTCGCCGCCGAGAATACTGCCGGCGCCGCGGATCTCCAAATCGCGCATGGCGATTTTGAAGCCGGATCCGAATTCGGTATACTGGCGAATGGCTTCCAGTCGCTTTTCGGCGATTTCGGACAGTTCTTTCCCCCGGCTGAAACAGAAATAGGCATACGCCCGTCGGGGAGAACGCCCGACACGTCCGCGTAGCTGGTGCAGTTGTGAAAGTCCCATACGATCGGCGTTTTCAATGATCAGCGTATTGACGTTCGGAACGTCAACGCCCGTTTCGATAATGGTCGTGCAGACCAGCAGGTCGATTTCATGTTCAAGCAGCTGCCGCCAGATCTCGCTTAACTGATCTTCGGTCATTTTTCCGTGCGCCACCGCGACACGGGCTTCCGGGATCCGTTCTTTCCAGCGGGCGGCGCAGGTTTCAATACTTTCGACACGGTTGTGCAGATAATATACCTGTCCCCCGCGGCGCAGTTCCTTACGGATGGCATCAGTCAGAACGCCGTAATTCTGTTCCAGTACGTAGGTCTGTACGGGATGGCGGTCGCCCGGCGCCTCGTCGATCGACGACATATCGCGCAGGCCCGACATGGCCATATTCAGTGTACGCGGAATGGGGGTGGCGGAAAGGGTCAGAATATCCACGAAGGGGTATTTTTCTTTCAGATGTTCTTTCTGCGCCACACCGAAACGCTGTTCTTCATCGATGATGACCAACCCGATGTTTTTGAATTCCA
>JAZUFP010000308.1:0-5126 GCA_045640765.1 Acutalibacteraceae bacterium | reverse complement strand
CTCCGATGCCGCAGCCCGCCACGACCGTGCCGGACGCATCCTCGGCAACAAAGTATTTCCGCCCCGGTTTTGCATACACAAAAGAAAACCGGCCGAGATTCGGATCGCTCCATACCGTTCCGTTATGATCGGCACCGTATTCGATCAGGCACGATCGGATAATTTCTTCCACGCGAGAATTGTCACTTTCCCGGATCTGACGAATTTTATATTGCATAAGTTTCACCTTTCGGAAATAGGAAGATTTATTTGTACAATATCGGTCTTAACACCCGCTCCACCGCGTATGCCATACTGACAAAACCGCTGTCGTTCGGATGGCAGTTATCGACCGTCGCAGTCTCGCGCAAACGTTCTTCGATCAATTCCGGACCGGGGATGAAATACACGTTCCTGTCGCCCGCGGCAACCGCGTTTTCATAGGTTTTCCGGATGACCGCCAACCGTTTTTGATCGTCCGCGTCCAGATGATATTTCGGTCGGGAAAGCATAATGATCGGCAGTTCCGGCCGTGCGTTCCGGATGATCCGGTACATCCGTTCATGCGTTTCTTCAAGATATTCCGCCGTCGGCGCGTTATGATCGTAATCGTAAATAAACACGCTCATTTTCAGGTTTGAGATATACTCTGCGATCGGCAGTTCTGCACGGGCACTGCCGGAATAACCGAGGTTCGTGTGATCGCAGGAAAGCAGGCGGGACAGAATGTTGTCATACGCGTTTCCCGGACGGCTGGCACATCCCCCCTGCGTAATGGAAGAACCGTAAAACACGACCGGATCAGTCACCCTGTATGCCGGCGGAGCCGCCAGCAAAGCATCCTCCGAAAGACCGATGAACAGTTCGTCCACGCCGCTGTAAAGCGGGAAATGGATCGTGACGGTATGGGTGCCGGGCTGCGGCAGATCCAGCACCGCTTCAAAGGTCGGTTCATCTCCCTGCGTAATATACGACCCGATATAAATATCATCGGCGTACAGATCAAATCCGATACTTGCGCTGAAAGCAAAATGCGGCATTTTCATGATTTCGTTATACTGCACGGCGATCGCGACATAGGGGCTGTCGGTCACAAAGCGCACCCTGCCGCCGGCAGTACAGGCGTTCAGATACGCGACCCCTTCGTTTGTTTCTTCTGCGACCGCGGTCGGAATACGTACATAACGCCCGTTTTCCCGCAGCAGACCGCAGATCTGAAACGGTTCCTGTAAAATGTTTTTATAAACCAATCCCGGACGGGAAATGGTACTTTCGATTTTGAAATTTCCGTCAATATTCTCGATTTTCATGTTGTTGCCTCCTGCTAATATTTTCCCAATTATAGCACGCCGCAACGCTATTTTCAATTATGAAACCGAAAATTTTGCGCGCGTTCCTAAAAAATCACCGATTATTGAAATTTTTTGTTGTTTTTTTTAGTAAAAACTGTTATAATAAATCATCCCTTAAAACATTTGGAGGTATATTTATGAAAAAGACATTCTGGCAGCGCCTCAAAGAGGTCGGCCCCGGCGCGGTTGTTGCCGCGGCGTTTATCGGCCCGGGCACCGTTACGTCCTGTTCCCTTTCCGGCGCGAATTACTTTTATGCGCTGTTATGGGCAATCCTTTTCTCGACTATTTCCGTTATCATCATGCAAAGTATGGCTTCCCGTCTGGGCATTGTCACCGGCAGAGGTTTGGGTGAGGCGCTTCTTCTGAAATACAAAAGCAAAGCCGCGCGTATCATCCTTGCCGTTTTGGTGATCGCCGCCGTGTTCATCGGTAACGTTGCTTATGAAACCGGCAATGTTTCGGGCGCGGCGCTCGGCGTTCAGGCAACCAATTCCGCCTGGGTCGGCAATAAGACCGTTCTGGTCATCCTTGCGCTGGCGATCGGGATCATCGCGTTTGGCCTGCTGTTCAGCGGCAGCAACAAATACATCGAAAAAATCCTGACCGGGCTGGTCGTGATCATGGGCGTTCTGTTCTTGATCTGCGCCATTGCGGTCAAGCCCGATTGGGGTGCTGTGCTGAAAGGTCTGTTCGTACCTACCGCGCCGAAAGCCGCTGACGGTACACCTCCCTGGATGACCATTGCCGCGCTGATGGGCACCACGGTCGTTCCGTACAACATTTATCTGCACGCTTCCTCCTCCGCCAAAAAGTGGAATAATCCCGAAGAGGATATCAAAACTTCCAATCTGGACTCCATCCTCGCGATCGGTCTGGGCGGTATCATTTCCATGGCGATCATCATCTGCGCCGCCGCCTGCAAATCCACTTTGGGTGATTCGTTCGCCATTCAGAACGGCGGCGACATGGCACGTTCACTGGAACCGCTGCTGGGCTCCTGGGCAACCACGATTTTCGGTATCGGTCTGTTTGCGGCCGGTCTGTCCTCCGCCATTACCGCACCGCTTGCCGCGGCTTACGCTTCTTCGGGCATCCTCGGCTGGGGTGAAGATCTGAAAAAATGGCGTTTCCGCATCATTTGGATCATCGTGCTTCTGTTCGGTATCGTCGCCACCTGCACGCTGGGTGCTTCGCCGCAGGAAATCATCCTGTTCGCGCAGGCCGCCAACGCCTTCCTGCTGCCGATCACCGCTGTTCTGCTGCTGATCGCCTGTAACGATAAGGAAATGATGGGCAAATATAAAAACGGCGTGATCATCAATATTCTCGCCATTATCGTGATCGGTGTGTTCCTGTTCATCGCCGCACGCAACATGACGGCATTCGTCACCAGCGCAAAGGCGTTGTTCGCCGCGAAATAATTTCCGATCACAACCGCATATTCATCAACAAACGCAAGCCGGAGCTTTACGCTTTGGCTTGCGCTTTCAACTTTTAACGAAAGAAGATCTTCTCATGTACAAAGTAGACTTGAACGCCGATCTGGGTGAAAGTTTCGGCGCGTATACCATCGGAATGGACGGTGAGGTTTTACGTTACATCACCTCTGCGAACGTCGCCTGCGGTTTTCACGCCGGGGATCCGGTGGTCATGGAAAAAACCGTACAGCTTGCCGCCGTGTGCGAAACGGCAGTCGGCGCGCATCCCGGTTTCCCGGATCTGATGGGATTCGGACGCCGCAATCTGAACATTTCCAACGATGAGGCAAAAGCGTATATCAAATATCAGGTCGGCGCGTTAAAGGCCTTCACCCGGGCGGCAGGGCTGAAATTACAGCATGTCAAACCGCACGGGGCTTTTTACAATATGGCCGCCGTCAACGACGAACTGGCGGAAGCGATCTGCAAGGGTATATACGAAGTAGACCCGGATCTGATCGTATTAGGTCTTGCGGGCAGCGCGCATATCCGTGCCGCCGAAAAAACGGGACTTCGTGTCGCCAGTGAGGTTTTCGCCGACCGCGGATATATGGAAGACGGCACGCTGGTGCCGCGCAAAATGCCCGGCGCGATGATCCACGACCGTGAAGAAGCGATCGCCCGTACAGTCCGCATGGTCAAAGAGGGTTGTGTTGAAACCGTTACCGGGAAGATCATTCCGATCCGGGCGGATTCCATCTGTGTTCACGGGGACAATCCCGATGCGATCGGATTTGTCAAAGATATCCGTGAACGTCTGGAACAGCAAGGTGTTACCGTCACCTGCATTGCCGATGTGATCGGCTGAATTTAGCGGCAAGGACTGAAAAAATGGAATATCCACAAATCAAAATCACCGGAGATACCTCGGTCGCGATCGTTTTCGGCAATGAGATCAGCGAAAAGATCAACACGGAAATCCGTGCTTTTGACGAGGCGCTGAACGAAGCGCAGATCGACGGTATCTACGAAACCGTACCGACCTACTGTACCCTGACCATCCATTACGCGCCGGAGATCATCCGTTACGGTGAACTGGCAAAGAAACTGGAAGAGTTGCTTTCCGTTTCCCACAAAGCGCAGAAAATAAGCACGGTCATTATTGAAATTCCCGTGCTTTACGGCGGCGAAGCGGGACCGGATCTGGAATATGTGGCACAGTATAATAATCTTTCGACCGATGAGGTCATCCGTATCCATTCCGAGGCCGAATACCTGATCTATATGCTGGGTTTCACCCCCGGTTTTTCCTATATGGGCGGCATGAACGAGCGGATCGCCACGCCGCGGCTGAAAACACCGCGTGTGCTGATCCCGTCCGGATCGGTCGGGATCGCCGGAAAGCAGACCGGTATCTATCCGATCGATTCGCCCGGCGGATGGCAGTTGATCGGTCGTACCCCCGTGCGCCTGTATGACGCCGGACGCGATACGCCGATTTTGCTGGACGCCGGAATGCACGTCAAATTTGTGCCGATCGATGAACCCGAATACCGCCGCATTCTGACCAAGGTGGAGCAGGGACGCTATCACTGCCGCACCTACGTAAAGGAGGATGCGTGATATGAGTATTCGTTTTATCAACGGCGGTTTACTGACGACCGTACAGGACGCCGGACGCCGCGGTTATCAGCGTTACGGACTGGGTGTTTCCGGCGCGGTCGACGTTCATTCATACGTTTACGCCAACATTCTGGTCGGCAATCACGAGGACGAAGCCGTGTTGGAAGTAACACTGCTGGGACCCACCGTTGAATTTACCCTGCCGACCGTGATCGCCGTGACCGGCGGTAATCTGTCACCGACTTTGAACGGAGATCCCTGCCCGATGTACCGTGCCGTAAAGGTGGAAAAGGGCGATACGCTGGCTTTCGGAACGCCGAAAACCGGCTGCCGCGCTTATATCGCCTTTGCCGGCGGATTGGCGGTCGCCCCGATCATGGGCAGCCGTTCCACCTATATCAAAGCGAACTTAGGCGGATACGAAGGACGAAAACTGATGGCGGGCGATGAAATCGCTTTCCGCAAGCCGAACGCCCTGCCGGCCAATATTGAAAACCGGGTCATGGATCCTGTTACGTTTTCCGGGGACTATACCGTCCGGGTGCTGATGGGGCCACAGGACGACCGTTTCACCATAGGCGGAATCCGCACGTTTTTGGGTTTCCCCTATACCGTCACCAATGAATTTGACCGGATGGGCTACCGTCTGACCGGGCCGAAGATCGAACACGTGACTGATGCCAACATCATTACCGACGGCATTACGTACGGGGCGATCCAGGTGCCGGACGAAGGCGAGCCGATCATCATG
>JAZUFP010000307.1:0-13275 GCA_045640765.1 Acutalibacteraceae bacterium | reverse complement strand
GCGAAATAAACCCGACCGTCCGGACCGATCTTCCGATTCGGTGTGATATTGATTTCAGACCAGCCGATTTTGATTCTTTTTATCCATACTTTTCCGCCTTCGCGCCGATCGGATCATCAGGCAACGATTTCTTTCAATATTTTCTGGTTGGCCACAATGGACAGGCCGCCGGAAAGGAACAACACCGCCATCATCACATAGATGACCGTATAACCGCATCCGTCAATTACCGCGCCGAACAGCGTGGGTCCGATCGCCGCGCCAATCGACAGAAAGGTATCTGTGGTCGCGGCAAACGATCCCGCGTTTATCAGCTTATGACACTTCATCGGAATAAAGGCCGAATCGATGTTGGTTATGCTTCGGCTGACCAGCAGCGGAACCAAGGTCATGGCAACGGTAAGATAAAGATTTTCGGAATAAAACAGCGCCAATAAAACCGAAAAGAGAAATGCCGCGAAATAATAGTATTTCCCGATTTTCCAGCAGCTTGTTTTTTCACACAGGAAGGTCGACGCAACGGGGCCGACGATCATCGCCACGGAAAGTACCGTACCGGCCAGCAGCGCCTTTGAAGACGAGACCCCGAAAACGTCGCACAGGATATTCGGCACCCAGTTCAGAATGCCGTAATATAGAACACCGACCAGCATACAGCCGAAAAATATAACAACGTAAAACACGTTGATTTTTTTGGATTTTGTGACCTGACCGCCGGAATTCGCGGCGGCGACTTTTTCCGCCTTGTTGCTGACAAACGGTTTTTCCGAATTCCGAAGACCGGAAACCACGAAGTAAAACACTGCCAACGCACCCAGTAAAACGACCGCGGCAATATAAAAGCCGACTTTCCAGTTCGTCCATTTCAGCAACACGGAGGCCAGCGTATAATCAACGCAGAATCCTGCCGTATAACCGACGCTGAGCCAGTTATTGGATGCGACCCGCAGTTTTTGCGGTACGTATTTTACAATAACGGCAAAAATGCCGGGCCAGGAACCCGCCTGAAGAAATCCGTTGACGGCAAAAATGACCCAGATCTGATAAATAGACGTACAGAGCGGGATCAGAACGGTAAGCAACGCCGACAGAAAAAGTGTCACGGTAAGGAATTTGAGCAAATGCAGCTTCGGGAAAAATTTTGCCACAGCCAGCTGCCCGATCGCGTAGGTGAAAAAATAGCAGGTCGACGCCATGCCCGCCTTGGCCTTTGAAATATTAAAATAGCGCAGTATTTCAACCAGCTCGCAGGAAAACATATTCTTTTGGACAAGCGTGGCAAAGTACAGAAAAATGCAGATGCCCAAAACAATGTAGATTTTTCTTTTTCCGTTTGCTATGTTACTTGCCGTGTAACCCATGATGATCAACTTCTTTTTTGACAGTAAATTAAACTTCCGCAACAACGATGCCGTTTTCGATCCGCATTTCAGTACCGAACGGTTTTGAAAGCGGTTTGATGAGAAGTATTTTTATATTAGAATAGCACCTTTTGCCTTTTTATCAATGACGGGGAAAATCAAAAGCAATTTTTGCTTGCAACTTCGCAAAATTTGCTTATGATCCACCGCGGCTTTCAACCGATTTCCGACCAAATATAACATATTATCAAATGAAAATCAATAAAGATTTCTCCGATTTTTCCGGCAAAAGCAATTTTTGTACATATCAGCGAAAAAAGGCGATATTTTGCCCCTTATCTTTTCAAAATTGCCCGATTCCGTTCCGCAAAATAAAACGGTTTGACAGCGGTCCGGAAGCGATGATCCTTTAACGGCAGATTTGTTTCACGCATCGGGTCACTTCTGTCGGCGCGAATACATTTTTTACCCTTTTTCCGCATATCTTATGTTGTATCGAAAAAAGGGGTGTTTTTATGAAAAAATTGGTTTGTTTTCTGCTGGCGGTCCTGCTGATCCCGGGCTGTTCCGTCCTTGCCGAAACGCCGGTCACGGTATCTTCGGAATGCGATCTGTCCGATATTGACGTGCCGCTCGACAGTACGACTGTCAACGCCGCCGTCGGGCAGAAACTGGATATCAAGGCAAAATCCGCCTTCCTGCTGGAACCGCTGACCGGAACGGTCCTGTACGAAGATAACGCCGACGAAGTTCTGCCGCCGGCATCCATTACCAAGATCCTGTCGCTGGTGCTGATCATGGAAGCCGTCGACCGCGGTCAGCTGACCCGTGAAACGGTCATTACCGCCAGTGAACACGCGTGCAGTATGGGCGGTTCCCAGATCTGGCTGAAACCGGGTGAAACCATGACGGTGGACGATCTGCTGAAAGCCACGGTCATTGCCAGCGCCAACGACGCCACCGTGGCACTGGCGGAAGCGGTCGCCGGCAGTGAGGAGGGGTTTGTCGCCCTGATGAACGAGCGCGCCAAAGAACTGGGCATGAACAGTTCCCACTTTGTCAACTGCACGGGACTGGACGCCGAGGACCACGTCATGACCGCGCACGACGTCGGGTTGGCGGCGGCGGAACTGATCGGGCATCCGCTGATCAAAAACTATTCCACCGTCTGGATGGATACCCTGCGTGACGGCAAAAGCGAACTGGTCAACACCAACAAACTGGTGCGGTTTTATAAAGGAACAACGGGATTGAAGACCGGAACGACCTCTCAGGCGGGGTCCTGCCTGGCCGCAACCGCCGAGCGTGACGGGCTGTCACTGGTGGCCGTGATCATGGGCGGCGCCAGTAGCAACGATCGCTTCAACGGTGCAAAAAAACTGCTGGATTTCGGATTTGCCAACTTTTCGTTTGCCGAAATAAAACCCGACGTGCCGAAGGATCTTGAAATCGCCGTGACAAACGGCACCGAAAGCAGAGTCGGCGTTCTGCCGGGAGAGCCGTTCCGCTACCTTTGCGAAAAATCGAAAGCCGGCAACATCACCCGGAAAACCGTATTGAAAGATAAGATCGCCGCGCCGGTCAAAAAGGGAGATCCCGTGGGATCGGTCGATCTGTATAACGGGAAAGAAAAGATCGGTTCCATCGGTCTGTCGGCCGCGAAAACCGTCCCCGAACGCACCTTCCTTCTGATGCTTGAATGGCTGTGGAAAGACCTTTTACTGGTATGAAATGAAAACTTTTTTTAAATCTGTATATTTTTGCTTGCATTATGGCGGATAATCATGTAAAATGATGATAGCAAGATATACAGAAAGGTATGTTTCTATGGCATTAGCGTTTCATTCGGATTACGCCGCCGCGTTCCTGCGTGAAAACGATCTGAAAGGATTGGAAAGCCAGGTCGCCACAGCACACACTTTGTTAGACGGAAAACTCGGTCTCGGAAATGATTTTTTGGGTTGGACGACGTTACCGGTCGATTATGACCGTGAAGAATTTGCCCGGATCAAGGCAGCTGCCGAAAAGATCCAGAACGACACCGATATTCTGATCGTGATCGGCATCGGCGGTTCTTATTTAGGCGCCCGCGCCGCGATCGAATTTTTGAAAGGCCCGTATTACAACGCCCTGCGTGAAAACGCACCGGAAATTTATTTCGCGGGCAACAGCATCAGCGGTTCCGCTTTGTCCGATCTGCTGAAACTCTGTGAAAACAAACGTGTTTCGGTCAACGTGATCTCGAAATCCGGCACCACGACCGAACCGGCGGTAGCGTTCCGTGTTTTCCGCAAATTGCTGGAAGAACGCTACGGCGAAAAAGAAGCCGCCGGGCGCATTTACTGCACGACCGATAAGGCGCGCGGTACGTTAAAGGCGCTGGCGGATGAAAAAGGATATGAATGTTTCGTCGTTCCGGACGACGTCGGCGGCCGTTTTTCCGTGCTGACCGCTGTCGGACTGCTGCCCATCGCGGCGGCAGGCGCGGATATCGACAAACTGATGAAGGGCGCGGCAGACGCGATGGTCGACTATGCCGAACCCGATCTTTATAACAACCCCTGCTACCTTTACGCCGCCCTGCGAAACGCTTTTTACCGCAAGGGCAAATCGATCGAACTGCTGGTTTCTTACGAACCGCGCTTCACCATGATGGCGGAATGGTTCAAACAGCTCTTCGGCGAAAGCGAAGGCAAAGATCATAAAGGTCTTTTCCCGGCATCGGTCACATTTTCGACCGACCTGCATTCGATGGGTCAGTTCGTTCAGGACGGCAGCCGGGTCATGTTTGAAACGGTCGTGACGATCGGCGACTGCGGCGGTGACGTTACCATCGAGGCGGACGATGCCAACGGCGACGGGCTGAACTTCCTTGCCGGAAAACCCATGTCTTTTGTCAATCAGAAAGCGTTTGAAGGTACCGTTCTTGCTCATACCGACGGCGGCGTGCCGAATCTCGTGATCAGCATTGACAAGGCCGATGAAGAAAATCTGGGTCGCCTGATCTATTTCTTCGAACGTGCCTGCGCGATTTCCGGCTATATGCTCGGCGTCAACCCGTTCGATCAGCCGGGCGTGGAAAGTTATAAGAAAAATATGTTCGCGCTTCTGGGCAAACCCGGATACGAAGAACAGAAAGCGGCTTTGGAAGCCCGCTTGAAATAAGGACTGAACCGCAGCTGCGGTTGAATATAATAAGGAGTGGTTAACAATGATTAAACTCATCATCGGAAACAAAGGATCGGGCAAAACCAAAAAATTAGTGGATCTCGTCAATGAAGCGGCTGACACCAGTCTCGGCAACGTGGTCTGCATTGAAAAAGGTGATACCCTGACCTATTCCGTCACCCATAAGGCCCGTCTGATCGACGCGGACAGCTTCGGCATCTGCGGCTACAATGAATATTTCGGTATGCTGGCAGGTATCAAATCCGGCAACCATGACGTCACCCACATTTTCGGCGACGCCACCCTGCGTATCGGAAGCCGCGATTATGAAGAACTGGCGGATTTCTTCGCACGCCTGAAAGCCATTGAAGATGTTGATTTCATCTTCACGATTTCCTGCGACGAAGCCGACCTGCCCGAAAAGATCTTCGGCATGGCTGAAAAGATCTGATCGTTTTTCGATTTACAGTCAGACGATTTGAAAGTGTAAAACGCACCGATTTGCAACAGCAATTCGGTGCGTTTTTATGCCCGTTATTCAATATTGAACAAAAACTGCGTCACAAACCAATTTTTTATACGTTTTCCGCTGGACGATGATTTTATAAGGGTTGCGTCCGGCGGACGGCTATTATTTTATTACGGTCTGCACGGCGGAAAAACAGAAAATATTGTGTAGTATCGTAGGGGCGTGCAATGCGCGCCCCTACGGTATCCAATGTGATCGGACAAATGAAATCATTTGTTACCAAACAAATCGGTTTCCCGATTTGGCAAAAATCGTTTTACGACCATGTCATCCGTGATGAAAATGATTATATCCGTGTTTGCAAATACATTGAAAACAACCCCGAAAAATGGTCGGAAGATCAATATTATATTGAATGAAGCCACCGGCGCTCTGTATTACAGGGTGCCGGTTTTTTTATGCGCTGCCCCTTGACAAATCCGGCGGCATCGGTTACAATAACGTTTGAACAATCATTCAACTGTTAAAGTGAGGCAACCGTTATGGAACAGAAAGAAAATCTGCGTATCCCCGACGAAGCGTATGAAATGCCGCCGATCGACGTGCTGTACGATTTGGCGGAACTGTACCGCGTATTCGGGGACAGCACCCGTATCCGCATTTTGTACGCGTTATTTGACCGGGAGGTCAGCGTGTGCGAGATCGCCAAAACGCTGGAAATGACCGTTTCCGCCATTTCCCACCAACTGCGTGTGCTGAAAAGCGCCGACCTTGTGACCTATCGCCGGGTCGGGAAAACCTGCTATTACAAACTGGCGGACGATCACGTCAAGTCCATTCTGGCGCAGGGCATTGAGCACGTGACGGAGGAATGACCGTGAGCGAACATAAAAAAGAGATCGGGCGGCTGGCACTTTCCGCCATTCTGCTGGGCGTCGCCATGATTATTACCCATTTGACAGCGTTGCCGGTATGGGCCGTTATCGTTCTGTTTGCCGTCCCCTACCTGATCGCCGGATACGAGGTTTTGACCGAAACGGCAGAAAACGTTATACACCTTGAATTTTTTGACGAAGCGTTTTTAATGACCGTGGCAACGGTCGGGGCGTTTTGTATCGGTGAATACCCCGAAGCGGTATTTGTCATGCTGTTGTTCGGGATCGGTGAACTGTTTGAGGATATTTCGACCGACAAAAGCCGGGATTCCATTGCCGAACTGATGAATATCCGTCCCGACAAAGCCACGCTTGAAACACCCGACGGCACGCGTGACGTTTCACCGGACGCCGTCGCGGTCGGAGAAGTGATCGTGGTCAAAGCCGGAGAGCGCATTCCGCTGGACGGGATCGTGCTTTCGGGTGAAAGCACCCTGGACACGGCGGCATTGACGGGCGAATCGGTACCCGTTCCGGTCAGCGCCGGCAGCAGCGCGGCAAGCGGCTGTGTCAATTTGTCGGGCGTTTTGCGGATTCGGGTCACCGGCGTTTACGCCGAATCGACGGCGGCAAAGATTCTGGAACTGGTCGAACACGCCGCCGAAAATAAATCCGTACCCGAACGCTTTATGACGCGTTTCGCGAAGTATTACACCCCGTGCGTGGTCGTGCTGTCAGTCCTGCTGGCAGTGATCCCCGGGATCGTGACCGGACAGTGGGCGGAGTGGATCCGCCGCGCGCTGATGTGCCTGGTCGCTTCCTGCCCCTGTGCGCTGGTCGTTTCCATTCCGCTGTCCTACTTCTGCGGAATGGGCGGCGCTTCCAAAAAAGGGATCCTGATCAAGGGCGCCGCGGCGCTGGAAAGTCTTTCGGAAACCGGCACGGTCGTTTTCGACAAAACGGGAACGCTGACCCACGGGGATTTCCGTGTTTCGGCGGTACATCCGCATGAAACCGACGAAGCCGCGCTGTTGGAGATCGCCGCCGTGGCGGAATGCAAAAGTAATCACCCCATTGCGCTTTCGCTGAAAAGCGCCTACCGCAAAGCCATTGACGAAAGCCGTCTGCAAAGCGTGACCGAAATTGCCGGAAACGGTATTCTGGCGGTCGTGGACGGCAAAAAAACGGCGATCGGCAACGGGAATCTGATGAAAAAGGTCGGCGTGGAGCATCGGGAATGCCACCACGAAGGAACGATCGTACACGTCGCGGTCGAAGGGGTCTATATCGGACATATCGTGATTTCCGACACGCTGAAAGAAGGCAGTGCGCCGGCGGTCCGGGCGTTGAAAGCGCAGGGCATTCAGACCGTTCTGCTGACCGGTGACCGGGAAAGCGCCGCGAGACCGTTGGCGGAAACGGTCGGCATAGACCGTTGTTTTGCCGAACTGCTGCCTGCCGATAAGGTCGCGCGCCTTGAAGAACTGCTTTCCCCCGGTCATACGACCGTTTTTGTCGGCGACGGGATCAATGACGCGCCGGTACTGGCACGGGCGGATATCGGTGTGGCGATGGGCGCGCTGGGCAGTGACGCCGCCATCGGTGCCGCCGATATCGTACTGATGGACGACGAGCCGCGCAAACTGCCGGCGGCGTTGAAGATCGCGCGGAAAACCGCCGCCGTGGTACGGCAGAACATCGTTCTGACCCTTGGCGTCAAGTTTGCCGTTCTGCTGCTGGCGGCTTTGGGGATCGTGAACCTGTGGCTTGCCGTGATCGCCGACGTCGGGATGCTGATCGCCGCCATTCTAAACGCCATGCGGTGTATGAAGTTCGGATAAAGTCCGCGCGAATGTTATTGCAAATATGAAAAAACCGCTGAAAGGAACGATTTTTCCTTTCGGCGGTTTTCTTTTCGTTTAAGGGTTCTCTCC
This sequence comes from Acutalibacteraceae bacterium, assembly GCA_045640765.1. GTDB lineage: Bacteria > Bacillota > Clostridia > Oscillospirales > Acutalibacteraceae > UBA737. Next base: position 5,468 of record JAZUFP010000307.1, on the reverse strand, counting down.
GGCAGTTCCGGAGCAAAGTTTATACGTCGCGACCTTCGTATATTCCGCGTCCGCGCCGGGATCGACAAACAAGTTTCTTTCATAAGAACAGCCGTCCTTTTGCAGACAGATTTCCAATATGCAAAGATAAATTCCGATATCGATGCGGTTGAAATAGGATACCGCGGCCGCCGGCATGATTCCCCGTTTGCCCGGTTTTTTATAACGGAAGACCGTCAGTTCACCGTCCTTGTTTTCCACGTACCACGGCTGGGTGTTGCAGGCACTCGGCGCAAACCGCGCGATATCCGCCGCCGGGAGAACGTCCCCAGACCAGACCTCGTCAAGCGGTTTCCGTTTCGCCTTGAACATATCTTTTCTGTACTTGGTATCATCGCTGATCTTCCGGATCGCGATCATAATGACAAAATCCAACCCGTCATACATCTTTTCCTGCGGCTTTCCGATGCCGTACCAAAGACTGCCGATATGATGCGCCACCAGCCACAGATCCAGCTGTTCGCCGATATAACCGGCGTTCATCAGATAATTTTCCTTTTTCTCGCTGTAAATCAGAATGCAGTATTCGGCATCCCGTTTGAAATTCACCTGGTCGGCGGGAACGATTTTGATCGCGGTCCTGATATCCGGGATCAGCCGCCGGAACTCCTGATACGCCCGCGTGATCTCGTCCAGTTCATTCGGTTCGATCTTTTCGTTTCCGACCCCGCGGAACAGGTGAAAAGACTTTCTTTTGAAAATCATTTCATAACCGTCAACCATTTTATTCATCATTCTTCCTCCGTTTCGTTCCGATCCGACCGCCGGTGCAGCAGATCGGGGATCTGCGCGAAGATGATCGCCGCGAACACCAGCGCGCAGCCGATGCCTTCACCGAGCGAAAGGGTGCGCTTTTCGGTGATGTGAAGAAGACCGGCGACAAATCCGCCAAGCGCCGCGAAAACGCTTTCGGGACTCATGGCAAGACTGGCGACAGCCGGTTCGGCATACTGCTGACCGACGATTTGCAGGGTGTACGCCACGCCGCTGGACATAATGCCGAGATAAACGATCGGCAAAGCCGCCTGCCACACGACCGACCAGTCCACCGTATCGTGTTCAAAACAAAGAGAAAGAATGCCCGACAGGATTCCGCAGACGGCAAATTGCAGCATGGAAAGCCGCACGCCGCCGATATCGCCGACCACCCGGTCCACCGTGAGAATGTGCCAGCTGAACGCGATGGCGCAGATAAAGCACAACAGGTCGCCGAGATACACCCCGTCAATGCCGTGACGGAAGCAAAGCAGATAAAAACCGACGACCGCGATCAGCACGGCGCCCCATACAACGGGGGATATTCTTTTACCCAGAAAGAGGGAAAACACCGGCACCAGCACAACGTACAGCGCTGTCAGAAATCCGGCGTGCGCTTCTACGGCAATATCTTTCCCGGCAGGGTACAGTGTAATACCGAATTGCTGAAAATTGATGGCGACCGTCAGCAAAACGCCGCACAGGATACTGCCGCGCAGAACGGATTTGCGTTTCACGGGATCTTTCGGAAAAACCGGCGCATGGGTTTTACGGTTCTGGATGCGGTAAAGCACCCACAAAAAAACAACGCTGATAAACGACCGCAGACTGTTGACCAGAAAAGACGGAACTTCGGCGGCGGCGCTTTGCGCGACGAACGCCAATCCCCATATAAGGGATGCCGTTCCCAAAATCAGACTGCCTTTGAGATTATTGTGCCGCATTTTCCACCTTGTCTTTCCGCATGGTCAGCGAGATCCGCTTTTTCGTGAGATCGACCGACAGCACCCAGACCTTTACAATATCGCCGACCTTCAAAACGGCGCTGGGATGTTTGATAAAATGATTGGTGATCTGTGAAATATGCACCAGCCCGTCCTCGTGCACGCCGATATCAACAAACGCGCCGAAGTCGATGACGTTTCGCACCGTTCCAGTCAGTTCCATGCCGGGTTTCAGGTCTTCCAGCGACAGAATATCGGTCCTTAACAGCGGTGCCGGCAGTTCGTCACGCGGATCGCGTCCCGGTTTTTCCAGTGCGTCCGCCATATCCAGCAAAGTCGGCAGACCGATGCCCAGTTCTTCGGCGGTCTGCTGTTCGCCGCGGGCGCTCAACCGCTCTTTCAATCCCGTTACACCGTTTTTAATGTCCTTTTCGGAGAAGTCGCACAGTTTCAGCAACTGTTCCGCGGCGGCGTAACTTTCGGGGTGGACGGCGGTGTTATCCAACGGGTTTTTCCCGTCGGCGATACGCAGAAATCCGGCGCACTGCTCAAACGCTTTCGGTCCCAGCTTCGACACTTTTTTCAACTGGGCGCGGGACGTAAACACCCCGTTTTCCTCCCGGTAAGCAACGATATTTTTCGCCACGGCGCCCGACAGTCCCGCAACACGGGTCAACAGCGGCGCCGACGCGGTATTCAGATCGACACCGACCGCGTTCACGCAGTCTTCGACCACACCGTCCAACGCGGCGGAAAGACGCGCGGGCGGCATATCATGCTGATACTGCCCGACCCCGATCGCTTTCGGATCAATCTTGACCAGTTCCGCCAGCGGATCCTGCAAACGGCGCGCGATCGACACCGCGCTGCGCAGGGAAACGTCATAATCCGGGAATTCTTCCGCCGCCAGTTTCGAGGCGGAATAGACACTTGCTCCGGCTTCGCTGACGACCATATAGGAAAGTCCGTCGTCCAGTTCTTTGATCACGTCGGCGGCAAACACCTCGGTTTCATGGCTTGCCGTTCCGTTGCCGATGGCGAATATCCGCACGTGGTGTTTTTGCACCAACCGTTTGATGATGGTCTTGGCTTCCTCGACCCGTTTGAACTGCGGAACGGGGAAAATCACCCCCGTATCCAGCACCTTGCCGGTGCCGTCCACGACAGCCACCTTACAACCGGTACGGTAACCGGGGTCCAGGCCGATGGTCACCTGCCCGCGGACGGGCGGCTGCATCAGCAGTTGTTGCAGGTTGCCCGAAAAGACCGTGATCGCCGATTCACCGGCACGGTCGGTCAGTTCGTTGCGCACCTCCCGTTCAATGGACGGGAAAATCAGGCGGGTATAGGCATCCTCTGCCGCCGCGCGTACCGTTTCGGTGCAGGGCGATCCTTCTTTGATATGATTTTTGGCAATGATAAAGCGTGCCTTCTCCCGATCGAAATCGACCGAAACCTTTAACATATCTTCCTTTTCACCGCGGTTGATCGCCAAGATACGGTGATTGGCGATTTTGGAAAGCGGCTCGGAATAATCGGCGTACATTTCATAAACCCCGACGTCCTCCCCCGCCGCCTTACTGGTCAGCATTCCGTGCGCCATACAGACAAAGCGCATCCGCTTTCGGACGTCGGCATCGTCCGAAATACGCTCGGCAATAATATCCATCGCGCCCTGCAAAGCATCTTCGACCGATTCGACACCCAGTTCCGGGTTTACATAATCCTTTGCCATGACTTCCGGGAAATCGCTGTCGGGTTCTTGTGCGTAGATGGCTTCCGCTAACGGTTCCAGCCCTTTTTCTTTGGCAACGCTTGCTCGTGTTTTGCGTTTTTTCTTATACGGACGGTAAAGATCGTCCAGTTCGGTCATGGTCGCCGCCGCGTCCAGCGCCGCCGACAGTTCTTCGGTCAGCGCCCCCTGCTCTTCAATTGCGGCACGGTATTTTTCACGCGTTTCATCCAGATTGCGCAGGTATTCCAGCCGATCCGCCAGCGAACGCAGTAACTGGTCGTCCAGACTTCCGGTCGCTTCCTTGCGGTAACGGGCGATGAACGGCACGGTATTGCCGCCGTCCAGCAGTTCGACCGTATGTTCCACCTGCCAGCGCTGTAACTTGAATTCTTTTGTCAGTACTTCGATAATGTCCATTTATTTCACTCCGAAATTATTTTTTACATAGTCACGCATAAAATCGCGCAAAACCGAAACGGTCTGCCCGGTTCCCCGTTGGGCCATTCCTTTAACACATTGAAAATCATACCATATTTTTCACTTATTTTCAATATTCTTTCCGGTTTCGCTGTTGCTTTTTTTCAATATTTTGGTATAATATAAGGTATATTGGAGTTTTATTTGTTTTCGGAGGAACATTATGCTGGAATTACGGAACGTGTCGTTTACGGTCGAAAACGAAAACGGCAGCGGAAAGATTGAAATCCTGAAAAATATTTCGCTTACGTTCGAAGACGGTTTTGTCGCGATCACCGGTCCGAACGGCGGCGGAAAATCCACGCTGGCGAAGATCATTGCCGGTGTGTACAAGCCGACCGGCGGACAGATCCTGCTGGACGGTGAAGATATTACCGATCTTTCGGTGACTGACCGCGCGCGTGCCGGCATCAGTTTTGCGTTTCAGCAGCCGGTGCGCTTCAAAGGCATTACGGTCAATGACCTGATCCGGCTGGCGGCAGGACGTCCCATCAGTGTAAGTGACGCGTGCGACTATCTTTCGCAGGTCGGACTTTGCGCGCGGGATTATATCAACCGCGAGGTCAACGCCTCCCTTTCGGGCGGTGAACTGAAACGGATCGAGATCGCCACCATTCTGGCGCGCGGCACCAAGGTCTCGCTGTTTGACGAGCCCGAAGCCGGCATCGACCTGTGGAGTTTCAATAATCTGATCAACGTCTTTGAACGGATGCACAAAACCTTAGGCGGATCGATCCTGATCATTTCGCACCAGGAGCGCATTCTCAACATTGCGGACAAGGTCGCCGTGATCGCAAACGGTGAAGTCCGGGCGTTCGGAGCGAAAAACGATATTCTGCCCGAGCTGCTGGACGCTTCGGCCGAGGCCTGCAAGGTACTGACCGAAAACATGAAAGGGGTGTAAGGATTGAACGATACCGAAAAGCAACTGCTTTCGATCATTGCCGACATGGGCGAAACGCCCGACGGCGCGTATAATATCCGTGCCAACGGCACCTCCGCCGGCAGACGCGTGACCGAAAACATCGACATCCGCAACAAGGCGGACAAAGACGGTATTGAAATCGTCATCCGCCCCGGCACCAAAGGTGAAACGGTGCATATTCCGGTGATCATCAGCGAAACCGGATTGACCGATCTGGTTTACAACGATTTCATCATCGGGGATGATTGCGACGTGACCATCATGGCCGGCTGCGGCATCCACAACTGCGGTGACGAGGAATCCCGCCACGACGGAATCCACACCTTCTTTGTCGGCAAAAACGCAAAGGTGAAATATATCGAACGCCACTACGGCGAGGGCGACGGCAAGGGCGGAAGAATCATGAATCCGACCACCGTGGTCAACGTTGCCGAAGGCGGTTATATGGAAATGGAAACCAGCCAGATCAAGGGGATCGACGATACCAACCGCGTGACCCGCGCCGTTGTTTCCAAAGACGGTACGCTGGTCATCCGGGAAAAGATCATGACCCACGGCACCCAGCACGCCGAAACCGACTTTTCGGTCGATC
>JAZUFP010000306.1:0-3536 GCA_045640765.1 Acutalibacteraceae bacterium | reverse complement strand
CGCTGCGCCGCGCCGAAAACGCCGATCTGATCCTGACCAAGGATGATATGCTTCATCCGACCAAAGCCCAGATCAAGGATTCCGCCGGCAACGTGCAGACGGTTTTCGAGCCCGGCGACGATATTATGATATACGCCAATTACGAGGTCAAAACACCGGCGGAGGTACTGACCTGCGCCGTGACGGTTTTTGATAATGAGGGACGGGAGATCTACGGGTCTGACCGTCAGGGACAGAACTTTGTTCTGAATAACGAACTCGGTCAGCACAAACTGTGCATGACCCTGCATCATCCGCAGCTGCTGCCCGGTCATTACAGCATCACCTGCGAGATCTGGAATCCTCATTCCGGCTTCGTTCGCGCCGTGATGAACAAAAAACCGTTTGAGATCACGTCGGATTATTTCTTCGGAACCGGTACCGTCATGATCCGCTGCGACTGCGAAAGTCTGTAAAAAAAGAGTTCCCCGCCGGGCGGGAAACTCTTTCAGTCAGGGCAATTCAAATTTTCGGACGGCGTGCCGCTCCCGGCCGCTTTCGGCAGGAAACGTCATGTAGTCGTCCCCGTACAGCTTGGTCAGATACTCGTCCGGCTCATTCATCACAAAATAGCGGCGTGATCCGAACGAAACCTCTTTGGGCGGAAAGAATGACGCGCGGGTGTACATTTCACCGAAATAATGTTTCCGTCCGCTGGGGATGGATACGAATCGGCCGGTTTCGTTTTTGCAGCGGGACAGCGTCCGTTCGGTGATCCTTAACCAGACGCGCAGCGGCAGGAAAGAAAACAGCCGCCCCAGGCGCACCTTGCGCCGCACGGTGGCGATCTGCTCTTTCCGGGTCAGATACGGCAGGATCAGCGCTTGATTCTTCCGCATCCGCACGCAGGAACAGACCAGCAGTAAAAACTCTCCGAACCAACCGTGCAGTTTTTTCAGCACTGGGTTTTCATATACGTTTTCCAACGGATAAATGTCAATGAATACGCCGGCTTTTTCCGGCTCGCTTTCAAACAGTTCGGCGCAAACGGTCCCCACCTTGCGGACTTTGGCTGAGTTGACGTCATACCGGTCACTGACGCGAACGTCCTGCACCCAGTAGCGACCGGGGTATTCTTTCTGTAATACTTCGTTTAAGCGATCGTAGTCCCGGCGCGGCATGACAATATCCATATCGTCATCCCACGGGATGAATCCGCTGTGACGGACGGCGCCCAGCGCACTGCCGCCGGCAAGAAAATAGGTCAGACCGTATTTTCGGAAGGCCGTGTCGAGATCATCCATGATTTCAAGCAGCGCCTGTTGCAGACGAACGGTATCGTCCGGCGTCAGGACACACAGTTCCCGATGATTCGCGAAAACTTCCCGGAACATATTGTTGGTTTCAAAGGATGTTTTCAGTCGGTTGGAAGACTTTTTCATTTCGTACTCCTTCGGCGCGGGTTGCGCCTTTTCATAAGTTTATAACAATTTTAACAGAATGTCAACAAGGAGAAATCTATGGTAGTTGCAGGAATTCTGGCAGGCGGCCTCGGTACAAGAATGTCGAACGGCGGTTTGCCGAAACAGTTTTTGCCGGTCGGCGGCATTCCCGTCATCGTGCGGACGGTCAAGCGTTTCATGGAAGAGGAAACGGTCGACGCAACGGTGATCGCGATGAACCGCGACTGGATCGATTATTGCAAAGAACTGCTTCCGCAGTACGGCATCGCGGAGGACGCGGTGATCATTATCGAAGGCGGTCAGACCCGTTTTGATTCTTTGCTTTGCCTGGCGCACGAAAGCGAGCGTCTGGCCAAAGAACGCGGCGACGACGGCGACCTGATCATGATCAATCACGATTGCGCCCGTCCGTTCGTATCCCGCCGCATCATTCGGGAAAATCTGACGGAAGTAAAGAATTATGATATGGTCACGACTTCGATCCCGACGATCGACACGGTGCTGATCTCCAAAGACGGTAAGGTCAGTGACGAAGTCCCGTACCGTCCGACTGTTTTTTGCGATCAGGGACCGCAGACCATTGACGTGCGGCATTTCCTCCGGCTGGTCGATACGCTGACCGACGAGGAAAAACAGCGTTATATGGAAGCTGGACGGCTTTATATCGAAAAAGGTTTTCGCGTTGGTATCGTTCAGGGCGAACGTGAAAACTTCAAACTGACGACACAATTCGATTTGAAACTGGCGGAAATGCTTTTGCAGGACACCGATCTTTGACCGACAGGTGACTTTGGGGGGTTACGAATGAAAGAATTGATTTTGACGGATGAGTATGATTTACTTGCCGGATTTATTATACGCAGTGATAAAAAGGCAAAACTGTATAATGGTAATTTGCTTTATTTCGCGGACACGAATTTTATTTGCGATTATTTGCTGCGTGCGTCATCGATCGCTTTTTTGAAAAAAGGCGACCTTCTCGGTCCGGGGCGCCCGTATTATCTGCTGTCGGGCGCGGAGGACGAATACCGCCGCAAGACCCTGAACAATGTGCAGGGAACTATTAAAACGGCGGAAATTTCTGAAATTAAGGAGCTTTCGGCCGATCACACGCTGATCTTTACGGACTGCATCGGCGGTCTGCCGCAGCGTGAAACAACGCTTGCCAAATTGCGGGAATTGTTTGCGGAACTGGCAAAACAGGGGAAAAACAAAGTGGTCGCAACGGTTTGCCTGCCGGCTTTCCCCGCTTTTCCGAATGGGATCGCTACCCTTGCGGAACGGGAATTTGACTATTATATTTCCGAAAAGGTCACCCGTACACCCGAAATCGACTACTACCTGGAACTGATGGACGTTTTCCGCGCCGCACAGCGTTCCGGGGTGGAGGTGACGGTGATCCGTTTCAGCGATGTTTTCGCGCCGGACCGCAACCATTCTCCCAACGTGAACGTGGCGGAAATCGTCAAAAAATCGTTCGCCGAGGGAAAGGTGGTCATTGATCAGGATGCTTTCGCAACGACGATTTCGCTGACCTATATTCGTTACGCCTGCAAACAGGTGTACGCAATGCTTGACCAACAAAAGATATCCGGTCACGTTTTTAACGGCCTCGGTACCAAACTGACCGTTGCCCGTTTGCTGGAATTGCTTCATGAGGCCTGCCCGCAAAAACTCGGCTTTTCGGCGGATATTGAAAAAGATGAAAAAAAGAAAAACTTTGTGCTGGATACGTTGAAAATTTCCCGTCGGAAAATGCCCGGCAACTGTAAATTCAACAACGCGCTGTGGCACATGATCTCTTACTGCACCGGCGAAGAATACGGCAACGATGAAAACGTTGCTTTTTATCAGGGAAAAATTGACGTTATTCAAAAACTCGAACTGGAAATTTTGAGAGAGATCGACCGCATCTGCCGCAAACACGACATCAAGTATTTCCTGGCCGGCGGAACGCTGCTCGGTTCGATACGCAGCGGCGCGCCGATCGAATGGGATGACGATCTGGATATCGGTATGCTGCGGGATGATTATGAAAAATTCCGTAAAGTCTGTGAAGCGGAACTGGACGACCGTTTCATTTTTACCGGTGTT